>CADAQV010000241.1 GCA_902790095.1 uncultured Lachnospiraceae bacterium
TTCTTGACACTATCTCTTCATTTGTGTAAGGCGACATGGAATAGATTCCGGGAAGATCAACTACCTCCGAATCGGGCTCGCTCTTAAGGCGGCCGCTCTTTCTGTCAACCGTGACTCCGGGGAAATTGCCCACATGCTGATTTGCGCCGGTAAGCTGGTTGAAAAGCGTCGTCTTTCCGCTGTTCTGATTACCCACAAGCGCAAAGGTGAGCCTGCCTTTTTTTGCCTGCGCGTCCCTATGTTCCCTTGAATGGTCGCGACTGTCATATTCGCCTATGGCAGGGTGCGGTATGATCTTGTCATACGAACTTTTCTCTTCCTGTTGTTCTTCCACAAGACGGACATTTTCTATCTCTATTTTTTCGGCATCGGCAAGCCTTATGGTAAGCTCGTATCCCGATATCCTTATTTCCATTGGGTCTCCCATGGGGGCGTATTTTACAAGCTTTACATCAGTCCCGGGGATCATGCCCATATCAAGGAAGTGCTGACGCAGGGCGCCCTCGCCGCCAACCTTTGTTATGCAGGCGGTCTTTCCTATCTCAAGTTGCGATAAAAACATTTTTTATTCCCATTCCAAACCTTTATTTCTGGTAAACGCTCTTGATTCTTCAAGAGGCATGGGTCTTGAAAAATAGAAGCCCTGCGCTCTTTCACACTTTATGCTCTGCAGGAATTTAAAGTGTTCTTCGCTCTCAACGCCTTCCTGCAGTGGATGAACACCCATGTCAACAGCGCCCTGCACGATGTGACGCATAAGCTCTGCTGCCTTGGGCTGCTTTTCAATGGTCTGCAGGAATTCGAGATCCAGCTTAAGCACGTCAAAGTCATGATCGAAAAGATGGTTAAGTGACGAATAACCGCTGCCGAAATCATCGATCCAGATGTGGTATCCGGCCTTCTTAAACTTTGCGACTTCCTCCTGAAGAATGCTGTTTTTGTTGTCCATAGCGCTTTCGGTGATCTCTATCTCCAAAAGCTCTACCGGAATATCATATTTCTTTCTGAACTGCTGGGTAATCTTGAAAGGTTTACAGAAACGGGAACTATGGGCTCGCCCGCCTCGCGAAGCTTTGCAAGGTCTTCACATACCTGCTTTATTATGAACAGATCGACCTTATGTATCATCCTGTACTCTTCAAGTGTGGGAATGAACTGGCCGGGAGTAAACTTGCCCTCACTCGGATCATCCCATCTTGCGAGAGCCTCATATCCGCATATCTTTCCGGTAGTGACCCTGATGATCGGCTGGTAGTAGACCTTAAGATATCCTTTTTCCACCGCCGTATCGATATTGTCAAGGATGTATTGCTGAATGCGAAGCTTTTCATGGATATCATCCGAATATACTTCATAGATCTTGTCATATCTGCGCTTTATAAGGTTGCAGGCCACCCTTGCCCTGTCACATGCTATACCTGCCTGAATGCAGTCATCGCCAAGATAGTAAATGCCCGCTTTTATCTCTATACGGACAAAGTCCATAACAGAGAGCATGGCATCATGCACTCTTTCCACATGTTTTTCGACATCATCCGCATTTGTGCAAATGGCAATGTGATCGTTTGACAGACGCGAAGCATACGCATCGGGAAATTCTTTTCTGATGGTGTATGCCATTCTGCAAAGGAGATCGTCTCCCTTTTGGAAGCCGAAATTTTCGTTGAACATCTTGAAGTTGACAATGTCAAAATGCACGAAAGCGATCTCTTCCCTGCCTCTTTTTTCATCTATTCTCTTTTGAACAGCCTCATAGAATGTGGGCATATTCATAAGTCCGGTAATTCTGTCGGAATTCTTGTTTGACGCAAAGATCTGACTTTCCGCAAAGCTGTTGCGGCTCCGGCTGTAGAAATCCTCCTGATCCATATCCACGATGTAGACATAGAATACCGTCTCGCCGTTTTTCCCGTGCATGAGATGTCCGAAATCCTCGACATATTTAACATCGCCCTTTTTTGTGACGATGCGGTAGCGCACATAATCATTCTTTTTATCGCTGTTGAATATCTGCGCCAGGATCTCGTTATCTATCTTTGCGTAATCATCCGGATGGACCATACCCTTAAAGCTGTTTCCGGTAAATTCGCGGAATTCCTTTATATCCTTGCAGTCATACATTTCAAGAAGGTTGGGATCGGCAAACAATATCTCCTGACTGCCAAGCGCGTTGTAGACCAAAAAACCGCCCGAAAGACCTTCGGGTATATAATTTTCGTCCGGTTTCAGATTGAATTCGTATTTGTTTTCCATGTCTGCCACTCCTCTTTGATATTTTTAAACATTTCCGTTGCTGCGTTATAATATAGCTCCTTTGCATGTTCCATGGCATACTCCGGCGTCATACCATCCTTCATGACGGATACCATTTTTTTAATGCCCGTTTCGTATGCAATTTCATTCCCTTCGCCGATAGAGCCCGAAAGCACCATTACCGGTACATTTTTTTCTTTTGCCCTTTTTGCAATGCCGCAGACCGCCTTGCCCTGCCAGGTCTGGCTGTCCGTTCTTCCTTCCCCTGTAATGACAAGGTCGGCGCCAATAAGAGCCGCCTCAAAGCCCGTAAGGTCAAGCAGAGTATCTATGCCCGATCTTAGATCGGCCCCGAGAAATATCTTAAGAGCGGCGCCAAGTCCTCCTGCGGCGCCTGCGCCTTTAATGCTGTCAGGGTCTGTGCCAAACTGCTTTTTAATTTCGTCCCTGTAATTGATCATTCCCTTTTCAAGCCTTGAAAGCATTTCGCTTTCCGCTCCCTTTTGCGGCCCGAAGGTGTATGTGGCGCCTTTTACGCCGCACAGGGGATTTGTAACATCGCACATGACCGTAAACCTTGTATCCTTTATGCGGCTGTCAAGACCCGATATATCTATAGAGCATACCCTTTCAAGTTCATCTCCCCGTCCTAGAAGGGCATTGCCGTTTTTATCCAAAAATTTAACGCCAAGAGCGCTCATGCAGCCCATTCCGCCGTCGTTTGTTGCACTGCCGCCTATGCCGACCGTTATATCCCTAAAGCCCCGGTCAAGCGCATCCTTAATAAGTTCGCCTGTACCGTAGCTTGTTGTAAGGCTTGGATTTCTTTTTTCATCCGGCACAAGGGTAAGCCCGGATGCGGCCGCCATCTCGATCATCGCCCTGCCGCCTCCGATGTCTCCGTAAGAGGCATTTATGATATTCATAAGCGGGTCATGTACTTTGCAATTTATGTATCTTCCTCCTGCAGCCTTAACGACTGCTTCCGCGGTTCCCTCACCGCCGTCCGCTATAAGAAAGGTGACTGTTTCCGGGCGGTCAAATACCTCACCGGCAGCTTTGCAAAGAAGCTCTGCCGCCTCCCCGCTTGAAAGAGACCCTTTAAATGAATCCGAAGCTGCTATTATCTTCATATGCATACACTCATCACGGCTTTGCTTGCCATCCCAAAATGCAGACCGTTTCTGCCTTTAAAACCAATTTTCAGTATAGCAAATTTTTTTTTGTAAATCAAACAGTTATCATATGTTTACGAAAAAAAAAGGGGCTGTAAAAAAACAGCCCCTGTTATTGTTGTAAACGTCTCTATGATCATTTGCACGCAGGACAGAGTTCGCTACCCTCACTTCGCGGATAAAAAG
>CADAQV010000242.1 GCA_902790095.1 uncultured Lachnospiraceae bacterium
TCGTCGTGAAGATCGGTCGCTCACGACAGTCCAGCTTTGCAAATAGATCATAGAGACGCTGTCTTGCATTTACTATATGGGGCTGTTTTTTTACAGCCCTGTTTTTATACTATAAGCCAAGGCTTTCCCCAAGCATCTTAAACACTTCCCCCATGGGCATCTGCAGGAAGATGTCCTGCTCGCGGAGGCGGACATTTATGCGGTCGCGGTTTATGACCGCAAGGTGTTTGCCGCGGAAATATCCGATGTAGGATGCGGCGGGATAAACGGCAAGTGAGGTGCCGGCGATGATCAGCATGTCGGCAGCTGAGATGTCGCGGATGGAATCTTCCACAGCCTGCAGGGGAAGGGATTCGCCGTACATCGTAACGTCCGGTCTTACGAAGCCGCCGCATGAGCAGCGGGGGATGGGATCCTTTGAAGCGAAGATGTAATCTTCGGGATACTGCTTACCGCAGGTCGCGCAGTAATTTCTTGCGGTGGTGCCGTGGATCTCATGCACGCGGACGCTGCCTGCCTTCTGGTGCAGTCCGTCGATATTCTGAGTTACGATGGCTCTTAGTTTGCCGGCTTTCTCCATTTTTGCAAGCGTGTAGTGCGTGATGTTTGGCTTTATGTCGTGCGTATCAAGCTTCTGCCTGTAGTATTCAAAGAACACTTTCTGGTTGTAGTACAGGCAGTCGTGGCTCAAAAGATATTCGGGCTCGTACGCGTCAAATTCAACATCATGCTGGTTGTAAAGGCCGTCCTTGCTCCTGAAATCCGGGATGCCGCTGTCGGTTGACACGCCGGCGCCGCCGAAAAATACTATGTTTGAAGACTCTTTTACATAGTCTATAAACTTCTCAACCTGTTTTTTCTCTTCATCCGTCATTTTTATTCCCCCTCAAGTTTTACGGCCATCTCAAGCGCAATGACCATCATCTCGTCAAAGCTCTCCTGCCTTTCTGCCGCAGGCAAAGCCTCGCCGGTAACAAGCGAATCGGAGATCGTAAGAAGCGCCAAGGCTTCTTTGCCCGATCTTGCGGCGTTCATATACAAAGCGGCCGCTTCCATCTCAACGGCCAGCACGCCCATGGACGCCCATCTTTTTACCGCGCTCAAACTATCCGGCACGCAGGCATCATCGTCATAAAATACATCCGAGCTGATTACATTTCCAACATGATAGCGAACATTCATTTTTTCCGCTATATCGGCAGCGGTCTTTATCAGCTTGTAGCTGCCTATGGGCGCAAAGGTTCCCGGCAGATGGAATGCGTGCGCGAAGTTTGAATCCGTGCAGGCGCCCTGTGCTATTACCACATCTCTTACCTTTACATCTGCGTTATAAGAGCCCGCAGAGCCCACCCTGATGATGCGCGCGACATCAAAGAAATTGAAAAGCTCGTGTGAATAGATGCCTATGGATGGCATGCCCATGCCGCTTGCCATGACAGAGACTGTTATGCCCTTGTACGTACCGGTGTAGCCCTGCACTGACCTTACATTGTTTACAAGCCTTGCCTCCTCAAGATACTTTTCCGCAATGTACTTTGCGCGCAAGGGATCGCCCGGCATAAGGACGGTCTTACCGAAATCCTCAGGCCTTGCGTTTATGTGCGGTGTCGGATAATCACTCATTTTTTTTGCCCCCCTTCATTATCCTTTAAAAGCCGGCGCGGCGCATTATTGCCCCGCCGTTGTCTTTAAGCCACTTGTTCCATTTGTAATAATCCGGATAGACCCTTAAGACCTCCGCATAGAATGCTTTTGAATGATTCAGATGTATGCGGTGGCACAGCTCATGCACGACGATGCTGTCTATGACCTCCGGCGGCATCAGCATCAATAGGCAGTTGAAATTTAAATTTCCCTTGTTTGAACAGCTTCCCCATCTGGTTTTTTGCATCTTTATGCATATCCGGTTATGGTCCACCCCGACAAGGGGCTCATAGTACGCCACCCTTTGCGGGATGTACTCTTTTGCTTTTTTGTATAGTTCTTTTATTTCTTCCTGTGTAAGTCGTGCATCCGGACTCTTTACATCCGGAGATGTAATTTGATCGTAGTTATTCCTGCTGTGATTCTTAAGATCCTCCATCATGCGGCGTTTTTCATTTATCTCCTTTTCCAGCCGCCTGGAATTCTTTTTCAAATAGGACCTGATCCACCAGTCCGGTGCCCAGAAAGGAACAAATATAATAGCCCTTCCGTTTGCCTTGACGACCACATCCACATCTATGATGTTGCTTTTATCTATCTCGTAATTTGTAAGCATGTTTCTTTTTATTTCCTTTTTCCGTCACACCTGAAGCTTTTCCGGCCCGAAGCTGTCAGGAAGCAGATCTTCAAGAGTGTATATCTTTTCCCCTTCTTCGCTTAAGACTATGACTTTAAGCTTTTTCGGGTCTGCAAATTCACGCATCACCTGACGGCACACCCCGCATGGCGGACAGTATGCCTGTTTTCCTTCTTCATCGCATCCCGTTATAAGGATCGCTTCTATTTCTTTTTCGCCCTCTGCCACTGCGTGAAAGATTGCATTTCTCTCCGCGCATATCCCCGCCGGATAAGACGCGTTTTCAACATTCACGCCCGTATACACCCTGCCTGAAGCGCCCAAAACTGCCGCCGCAACATGGAAATGCGAATACGGCGCATAGGAATTTTTT
>CADAQV010000243.1 GCA_902790095.1 uncultured Lachnospiraceae bacterium
AGAACATGCGCGAGCAGGTTGACGTCCTCACGCCCACGGACAATACTGACCACAAAGAGAACAAAAACAGCCATCGTTGTGGTCTTCACGCCTCCGCCTGTAGATGCCGGAGATGCACCTATGATCATGAGAACGCATGAAAACAGTTTGCTCGAATCCCGCATGCTTCCAAGATCAATGGAATTAAAACCGGCTGTCCGCATGGTTACCGACTGAAAAAACGCATTCAGCAGCTGTTCACCAAACGGCTTGCCGCCCAACGTGGCAGGATTTCTGCACTCTGCAATCATGAAAAAACACGTTCCTGCCAGTAACAGAATTCCGGACGCCATCAGAACAGTTTTGGTATGAAGACTCCAGTTTTTCCATCTGCCAGGTCTTGTAGTATTTCTTGATCCATCTGACGGGCCATGGCAGGCAGCAGAATGCGCATATGAGCAAAAGCCACCAGTAGGTGCCAAAAAGCGACCAGAAGCGTTCCATCGCCCTTGCTTTTACGGCCCCTTCAAGAGGTATGAAAAACATTACCTTAAGGTATGCGCCGAGGGTCTTCAGCTCTGTTATGTTGAAGATCGTCCAGCTGACGGGTATGAGGATCAGCATGTAGATGTGGCCGATGACCTTGCTTTTTTCAAGTTTTTTTACAAAGAAGAGCTTTTCTATCATGAGGATGACGAAGAACATCAGCCCCCAGATGATGAAGTTCCAGTTGGCGCCGTGCCAGAGGCCGGTCAAAAACCACACGAGAAAGATGTTGAATACCCATTTTTTCTTGCTGCATCTGTTTCCGCCAAGCGGAATGTAAACATATTCGCGGAACCATCTGCCAAGAGTGATATGCCAGCGCCTCCAGAATTCGGTGGCGGACTTTGAAATGTACGGGTCTTCAAAGTTTGAAGGGAACGAAAAGCCCATTATGTGCCCGAGTCCTATGGCCATTAAGGAGTATCCGAAAAAGTCAAAGAACAGCTGCATCGAAAAGCCCCAGCTTCCGAGCCATGCCGTCGGCATGTTTATGCCGTAGGGGCCGATGGTGATGACATCTTTCCAGAGGCTTCCTATCTTATCTGCAAGAAGGACCTTGTACGCAAGGCCTAAGATGAAGATGCTGACGCCGTATTCTATTCTTACGGGGTTTACCTTTCTCTCCCTTAAAGCAGCCTTCACCTCCGAATAGTTTACAATAGGGCCGGCGATCAGCTGTGGGAACATTGCCACATATGTGCAGAAATCAAGGGCCGTGTTTTCTTTTACCGAATGCTTTCCGCGGTAGACATCTATCATGTAGGATGCGACCTGGAAGGTGTAAAAGCTTATTCCCAAGGGGAGTGCGATCTTGGGCACGGGAATAAGGTCGTTGAGCGGCAGATCGATTATGCTTACGAAAAAGCCGAGATATTTGAATATGAACAGCATTCC
The DNA here is from genome assembly GCA_902790095.1 of uncultured Lachnospiraceae bacterium. Classification (GTDB taxonomy): domain Bacteria; phylum Bacillota; class Clostridia; order Lachnospirales; family Lachnospiraceae; genus UBA4292. Next base: position 1,420 of record CADAQV010000243.1, read on the forward strand.
GAAGTCATAAAAAAGAGCGATCTTCAGAAACTTCTTGCGCTCGTAATTCATGTCCATGCCGCTTCGCTTTTCTTTGACATGAAGCTTGTAGATCTTCCTTGCGATCTTGTAATTGACAAAGAGGGTAAGGATCATCAAAAGGACATATATCGGTTCGCCGTATGCGTAAAAGACCAAGCTTCCCAGTAGAATGACGAAATTTCTGTACTCTTTCCCGAGGGCAAAATATAATATCAGGAAGAGTGGCAAAAACCTGAACAGGAAGACCATGCTGGAAAAAACCATTGTATTTCTCCTAAAATGTATAGTAAAACGATCAAATTTCATTTTACAACAAAGACAGGGAAGTTTCAAGGGAAAATACAGGTGCGGGTCTCACTCCTGGGAAAATACAGGTGCGGGTCTCACTCCCGGCACTTGACATCGCACTCATTTTTTGAGTATAATAAGTTAATTTCATATTAAGGAGAAAAAAAATGAGTTTTACACTTCCTTTTGATCTTCCGATGCTTGAGGGAATACAGTCGAGCATGAGGAACGACTTCTGCGACGGCTTTTTTAAGACCGTCACCCATCTTGGCGATGCGGGAATCTTCTGGATACTGCTCACCATCGCGTTACTTATCATTCCCAAAACAAGAAAGCTTGGGTATTGCAGCGCCATAGCACTTGTACTTGACTTACTGATGGTAAACTGCTGCATAAAGCCGATCGTAAACAGGACAAGGCCCTATCTGCTGGATGAATATACATCACGCGGCATTACGCTTCTTATAAAAGAAGCCCACGATGCCTCATTCCCTTCGGGACACACGGCAGCAAGCTTTGCATCTGCGGTGGCTATCCTGTTCTACAACAGGAAGATAGGTATTCCGGCCATCATTCTGGCTGCGATCATCGGATTCTCAAGGCTTTATGTTGCGATCCATTTCCCTTCGGATGTTTTTGTGGGAGCAATAGTCGGCATCCTTTGCGCAATAATAGCTTATTTCATCTGTCAGAAGACGTACCCGATGCTGGAAAACAAATTCGGCAGGAAAACAGGCAATAAAATGCCTGAACCGGGTGAACATGCAAACAAATAAACAATCAATAAACAGGGGCTGTAAAAAACAGCCCCTGTTTTTATTGCAAACGTCTCTATGATCATTTGCACGCAGGACAGAGTTCGCTACCCTCACTTCGCGGATAAAGAAAGAAATCCTTCGGATTTCTTTTGAACCGCCTCAAA
>CADAQV010000244.1 GCA_902790095.1 uncultured Lachnospiraceae bacterium
ACATTATTTTAATTGACACCAATTGTGCAAACATGGTTCCGGACAGTTCTACATTAACATCCAATATTATTTACTCTGCAAATGGGTCAAATGTTGATACTACAATTTGCAATGGTAAGATATTAATGGAAAATAAAAAGTTAACTGTCTTGGATGAACAAGAAATTTATAATAAGGCTCGCGAAGCTATAAAGAATTTAAAAGAAGCTATCTAGCTTCAAATTCTATTTTATTTTTATTTAATACAATACTTTTTTTCCATTCATCTTTGCTTTCAGGGAAATCGGATCTGAAGTGTGCTCCTCTACTTTCTCTACGTATAATTGCAGATTTCACGACTAATATGCAGATTTCCACCATATTTATTACTTCAAGAGCGGTTACTAAATCAGAATTATATTGTTTTTGACTGCCGACATCCAGGGTTTCAAGTTCTTTTTGCATTTCAAGCAGTTCCTTCAATGCTTCGTTCAATGTTTCTTCATCACGAACGATAGCCACTTTTTCCCACATTAATGATTTGATTTTGTTTTTGAATTCTTGTGGTTTTATTGTTCCTTTTTTGATTATGCTTTCAATTCTTGAAGCTTCTTTTAAAACTTGTTCTTCATTGGTTTTGAGCTCGGTTGTTTTTGCGGCATTGGATGCGCTTTCTCCTGAAATTTTTCCAAACACTTGGGTGTCAGCTAAAGCATTACCGCCCAAACGGTTTGCACCATGAACTCCTCCGCAGACTTCTCCCGCTCCAAACAAGTTTTTAAGGGATGATGAACCATCAGTATTAATTTTTAAACCACCCATAAAGTGATGTGCAGTTGGTGCTACTTCTATTGGTCCATGTTTGATATCGACACCATGAAATCACTCCGCGACCATGTATGTTCTCTTTCCGGAAAGAATTACGGACATGACGCACAGACCGATGTTTCGCTTCGCGTTGTCACAGACCATATAAGATCTGTAACATTCATGGTATCCGACGGTATCATGCCTTCAAACAGCGGAAGAGGATATGTCCTCAGAAGACTCCTTCGCCGCGCATGCAGACACGGAAGGATCCTTGGAATAAAGGGCGCTTTCCTTACAGAGCTTGCAGGTACTGTAATAGAAGGATCAAAGGACGGATATCCCGAGCTTGCGGAAAAGAAGGATTTCATCTTCTCGGTAATAGCTAAGGAAGAGCAGCAGTTTGGAAATACCATCGACCAGGGCCTTGCCATACTTGCAGGCATGGAAGATGAAATGAAGGCTTCAGGCTCTTTAGTGCTTTCGGGAGATGATGCATTCAGGCTCTATGACACATACGGATTCCCCATCGACCTTACCGAAGAGATCCTTAATGAAAAAGGTCTTTCATATGACCGTGAAGGTTTTGAAGCGGCAAAGGCTGCCGCAAAGAACAGATCCGCAGGAACATATGTCGGCAATGCATCGATGTCGGGAAGGGCAGAGTCAGTATATGACGGCCTTGATCCCGAGATAGGATCTGAATTTGTCGGCTATGACAGAACAAGCGAAAAGGCAGTTATCCTCGCGCTTACAACAGATGCAGACAGTGATGACGCAGAGATAACGGATGCTTTATCGGACGGCCAGAAAGGTACGATAATACTCGACAAAACTCCTTTCTACGGAACAATGGGCGGTCAGATAGGTGACACAGGATATATCAAAAATGACGCAGGAACTTTCTGCGTAACAGAGACGATTCATCTTGCGGGTACCAAGATCGGCCATGTTGGATATATGGTTTCGGGAATGCTCAAAAAGGGCGACCATGTGAATGCGGATGTGGACAAGGATGCAAGATCTGCCACATGTTCCAACCACAGCGCAACGCATCTGCTTCAGAAGGCTCTTAAGATGGTCCTTGGTAATCATGTCGAGCAGAAGGGGTCGATGGTTTCACCCGACAGACTCAGATTCGACTTTTCTCATTTTGAGGCCATGACGCCCGATCAGATAGCCGAAGTTGAAAAGATCGTAAATGACAAGATCGCTTCTCAGATCCCCGTTGTCACACAGGTGCTTGGAATAGAAGAGGCAAGAAAAACAGGAGCTATGGCCCTGTTTGGTGAAAAGTACGGCGAAACAGTAAGAGTCGTATGCATGGAAGACTTCTCCAAGGAGTTCTGCGGCGGAACCCATGTTTTAAATACAGGCGCGATAACCGCATTCAAGATCGTTTCCGAATCAGGTATTGCTGCCGGCGTAAGACGTATCGAGGCACTTACGGGCAGAGGTCTTATGCATTATTATTCGGAGCTTGAAAACAGGCTGAATGAAGCTGCAAAGGCTGCAAAGACAAATCCTGCCAAGCTTTGCGACAAGATCGTTTCAATGCAAGAGGAGATCAAAGCTCTTACTGCAGAAAACGAAAACCTTAAGAAGACCATAGCAAACCAGTCCATGGGCGATGTAATGAGCGGTCTTACAGAGATAAACGGCGTTAAGTTCCTGCCTGTTTCCATCAAGGATGTGGATATGAACGCATTAAGGGATCTTGGGGACGACCTTAAGGCAAAGATCGGTGAAGGCATCGTACTTATCGCAAGCGAGGCCGGTGATAAAGTCAATCTTCTTGCAACGGCTACAGAAGAGGCTATGAAAAAGGGCGTACATGCAGGCAACCTTATAAAGAGTA
>CADAQV010000245.1 GCA_902790095.1 uncultured Lachnospiraceae bacterium
ATCAGGAGAAGATTAAAGCCTTCTTAGGACTTCTTGACGGCTACGAAATTCTTGAACTTGCCAGAACCGGCATGACCGGTCTTAACAGAGGTATAGAAAAGGTTACTTACCTCGATTGATTCAGTTAACATTTTTATTTATATAAAAAGGAGAGATACCAAAATGGCAAAGATTTATTATCAGCAGGATTGTAACTTATCATTACTTGAAGGTAAGACAATCGCAATTATCGGCTATGGCTCACAGGGCCATGCTCATGCATTGAATTTAAAGGAATCCGGATGCCATGTCATTATCGGTCTTTACAAGGGCTCTAAATCCTGGGACAAAGCAGTGGCACAGGGATTTGAAGTTTATACCGCAGCTGAAGCTGCAAAAAAGGCTGACATTATTATGATTCTTATCAACGATGAGAAGCAGGCAGACCTTTACAAGAACGACATCGAGCCCAATCTTGAAGCAGGCAACATGCTTATGTTCGCACATGGTTTCAACATTCACTTCGGATGTATCACACCTCCCGACAATGTTGACGTTACCATGATTGCTCCCAAGGGACCCGGTCATACGGTACGTTCAGAGTACCAGGCAGGTAAGGGCGTTCCTTGTCTCGTAGCAGTTCATCAGGATGCTACCGGTAAGGCATTGGATCTTGCACTCGCATATGCACTCGGCATCGGCGGCGCAAGAGCAGGCGTTCTTGAGACTACCTTCAGAACCGAAACCGAAACAGACTTGTTCGGTGAGCAGGCTGTTCTTTGCGGCGGTGTTTGCGCACTTATGCAGGCAGGCTTCGAGACACTTGTTGAAGCAGGCTACGATCCCAGAAACGCATACTTTGAGTGCATCCATGAGATGAAGCTCATCGTAGATCTTATCTATCAGTCAGGCTTTGCAGGCATGAGATACTCTATCTCCAACACTGCTGAATACGGTGATTACATCACAGGACCCAAGATCATCACCGAGGATACAAAGAAGGCTATGAAGAAGATCCTTGCAGACATTCAGGACGGAACCTTCGCAAAGGATTTCCTGCTTGACATGTCACCCGCAGGAAAGCAGGTACACTTCAAGGCTATGAGAAAGAAGGCTGCTGAGCATCCTGCAGAGAAGATCGGCGAGCAGATCAGAGCACTTTACAGCTGGAACGGCGAGGATAAGCTCCTCAACAACTAATTGTCAAATAAATGATGAGCAAGGCACTTTTTTAAGTGCCTTGCTTTTAGTCGTTAAAAAGGGAGATCTTATATGAATAATCTTAGGAAAATCTGCAAAAAGAACAGCCGCATCACAGGAATAGTAATAATCATGATAGGCATCCTTGTTCTTCTCATTTGGGGAAGAGCCGGATACAAATTCCTTACCGCAAAGACTATTGACGAGAATACCAAGAGCCTCAGCGATTACGAAGGAAAGCTTGTCACCTTCCATATGACCGAGTGCTGGGGCTGGTATGAGGATATCACCAATCCAAACGGCAGTAATTTCACCGGTTGGGTCACCTACAACATGACCGATAAGAAAACAGGCGACGGTTTCTGGTTCGGTGTATGGAGAAAGACCAAGTATGATGATGAAATGAAAGACTTCGTCTACGAGACTAGACAGTATATCGACGGTCTTGCCGATGAGCCTAAGGGCGCAACGGTAAAGGGCTACCTTCTCAAGATGGATTCGGAGGACAAGAGTTATTTCGACAACTTCATGGGCGAAAACACCGAAAAGAGAGAGTACTATCAGATCATCGAAGGCTATCTTGATGACCACGGCAGCAAATCCATTACATTGACAATGGTGATTGACATCATCTGTCTTGCGATAGTTGCAGTCGGCGTTATCGTTTTTCTTATCGGCGGCATCGGCTGGGACAAGAAGCTTAAGACCTACGTTCAGATGCACCCAGGCCTTACCATGGATATGCTTGAAGGAGAGGCAGGTAACGGTACATACTTCATGAACGGTGCCATTATAGTCGGAAGCTCGACTCTGTTCTATGCAAATACCAAAGCAAACGCCATTGACATGAACAACATCTGCTGGGGCTACCACTTCATGAAGAGGGGTAAGAATCCCATCAGCCAGATGATAGTTTGCGACATAAACGGCAAGTCCACAGCCATCAACTGCAGCGAGCCCATCGCAAGAGACGCTCTCAACTGCATGGCAAAGAAATGCCCTTGGATCATCGTGGGATACAAGGAAGACTGGGACAGAATGTACAAGCGTTCGCTTGACGAATTCCTAAGACTTCATTATTATGATGAAAAGCAGAAGGATGCCGGCTTCGGCGGCGGCAAATATGTAGATCCTTTCGAAGAATACGAAAGACAGCACGGCCCCGTAGAACCGCCAAAGAACAATGACGGCGGCGCAAACGGCGGTAACGGTTCTTTCACCGACATCTCCGGCTGGATGGACAGAAATAAAGATCAGTAAATATAAGAAATACGAAAATGACACCCGGGGACGGATACCGGGTGTCATTTTGTCTTACCTATTATTTAGAAACGCGCGCATGGCTTCGGTCATGGGCGCGTTTTTCAGCGTCGCGAAACCGACCATTCTCTTTTCTATAGGCGTTTCAAGAGAGATCTGCATCAGGCTGCCGGAATCGAGCTCGCTTTGCACGCATTCCTTGCCGATCTTTGTAAATTCAATCAAAAGGTCCATGGTGGATACTTCAAGTATGTTTGAAGGGTGCATATCCTGCGCACTTAAGTACTTGTCGATATGCCGCCTTGTGACGTTGTCGCGGCCGAGCATCATCAAATGCCCGTCAAGAAGGATGTCCTTGTTTTCGGGATTCTGTTCGTGAAAGCTTTTTAGGTAGGAAGGCGTGCATACAAAGATGTCTTCGATCTCGCGGACGGGATTAAACGCAATGTGCTTTTCGTCGGCGGGGCGGGCCACAAGCCCTATGTCGATACTTCCGTTTTCGAGCTTTGAAAGGGTAGAGGCGCTGTCGGCATTTTCTATGGTTATTCCGATGTGCGGATTCTGCCTTACAAATCTGTCCAAGATGGGGAGCAGGATAAACTTGCAAAGGGTGGTTGAAACACCGATCCTTATATGACCTATGCCAAGGTCGTTTATCCGGGCAAGTTC
>CADAQV010000246.1 GCA_902790095.1 uncultured Lachnospiraceae bacterium
CGCCGCACGCAGGATGGACGCGCCGAAGTTGTAGACCATGTTGGCTGCCATGCCGGCAAAATAGATCTGCATGTAGATAACGGACTTGTCGATGACGTCGGGCTTGGTCCCCATGAGGTCCAAAAGCGTCCTTGCCAGCGAAATGCCGACGGCCAGAGCGTCTATGGATGTGGCCACAGCAAGAATGAACATGGACTTTACGTCAAAACCTGCGCGTGTATCCTCTTCTTCCGAAGAAAAAGCCTCCCTGATCATATTTACGCCGATGATGAGAAGCAGGATAAATGCCAGCCATGGTGCGACCTTGTTTATGACAAATTCAAGCCTGGAACCAAGGATATATCCTATAAAGGGCATGAGGCCCTGAAAGCATCCGAACCATATTCCGCAAAGCATTATCTGCTTCAGATTCGCTTTTTTTGTTTCTATTCCTTTGCAGATCGATACCGCAAAGGCGTCCATGGAAAGACCCACGGCAAGAAGCAAGAGTTCAATTAAGTCCATTTTTACTCCGTCTTTTCATATAATAATTTTCACCTCGGATCTATTCTTATCCGGTCAGTATCTCATTCACACGGATCATTATATTCTTTATATTTTCTATGTCGGATATTATCTCTCCCGTCTCAAGCGAATGATTGCCGCCATGAACGGTAAACATTTCAAGGTTCTTATCTTTTGCTATACTGACAAGCTTTTCGTATTCCGCATAAGGATCCGCATCGCCGCAAAAAAGAACTGCACCTCCCGCGCCTACATACTCGTCTATCATCTCAAGAGGCGAAAAACAGATCTGCTTTGCCCTAAGGCCCTTATTTTTTGCGTATGCATTTGCCACCACCGTTCCAATACTTTTTGAGATAAAGACGATCTCATCTGCGGATATGTCTCCCAGCCTTTCAAGCGCGGCATCTGCCTTTTTAAAACAGGTCTCGACCGATTCAAGCAAAAAAGCACGGTCTTTCAGCTTCTCCTTGCTCCAGTCAAGGCCCGAAAAATCGAGATGGATAAGCTCATATCCGCGTTTTACGGCAAGCTTTCCCGAATAATAAAGAAGTGGTTTGTCCTTGTTATATCCGACCCCCGGAAAAATGACCGCTATCTTTCTCATACCTGCAACTGCCCCCTTTTATTTTGATACAAGTTTTTTGGATACTTCAATTCATTTCATTAATAGCCAAGAAACTTTTTCAGATCCTTATCGGGCAAAAGATCCGACTTGCCAAGCCCAAAGGATCCCGGCGGAACTATCTCCAGATAGCGGTCCAGAAATTCTTCGTATGTCTTAGCCTCAAAGCAATTTGGCGTTATAAAGAATTCCCTGCTGCCGCCCGCGCAACGGTCTCCAGCCGTAACACTGACCGTAAAGTCACCCGTTTTGCGTTTTAAAAATATATATTGCTCAAGGTTCCAGCCGTGAGCATCGACTCCGGAAAACTGAACCGGATATCTTTCCACCACCGGGTTTGCATTAAGCGCAGCCTGCTGGTAATCATACTCGACGGATCTTATCAGATCATCTGCGATCTCGCGGTCTATCACATTAAAATCTTTTTCATCATAATATCTTCTGACAAATTCATATTCGCCGTCTACATTCCAAATATCATATTGCCAGGTCTTTTTGAGCATGCTCTTGTCAAGCCAGCGGTAATCCTTTTTGACATTATCGTATGCCATGTCAAGATATACCTTTATGTCCATACCGTACTTGAACTTGATCTCGGGATCATAGTTTTTCACGGTATTTCTTGTGTATTCACACAGAAAATCGACAAATTCGTCGGCGGTAGACCCTTCAGTCCATTCACTTACGACCTGTTCGCCGTTAAAGATTCCGTTATCCAGTCCGAAGATATAATTTCCGCGGCGCTTAGCGATAATATAAGCAGGCCTTTTTTTCATCTGCTTCATTGTCGCCCACGGGTAATCCTTCTTGAGCTTTTCAAGTGCTTTTTCGTAATAAACATCTATCTTCGTTCCGTACTTGAATTTTTCCGGATCCGTCTTGGGATTTTTATTCAACTCCGCCTCGCGCAGCTTCTCCCTCTCCCTTTCCTCTTCACGTTCGAAGATGTCATCCGGACTCAACGGAGCCCACGCCCACACCTTATTCATGTTGTGCATTGCCAAAGCCGACGCATAGATAAAGCCGCCCGCATTCTTTTCCCGCCAAGGGTTCCATCTTCCCGCAGCAAGACTTCCGTCTTTCAATATCAAAAGGCAGAACTGTTCCTTCTTTGGGCATTCATCGTCTTCTACTGACTTAAAACCCCCTATAAGAAAATTGTGTTTGTCTTCTGCCTCTTCACCCATTTTGATCGTTTCTATCTTCTCGTTTTCAAGGCAATTTGTAAGATCATATTTCCGAAGATAATGCCATTTTGCAACCTCGCCTGCATCGTTGGAATCACCCAATCCGCGGCTAAAACAGCCCGTGGTGCTATCCCCTTTGGTGCTTTTCGGATACCATTGCCCCGCAGTATATCTCCCGTCCTTTAATTCAATAAGACAATAGTCCCCATACTCCGGCATATCCCCTTTTTTGATATCATGAAACTCATTAAACGATAATTGAAGATTTTTATAGTCACATACAAACATGGTCTTTGTTCCT
>CADAQV010000247.1 GCA_902790095.1 uncultured Lachnospiraceae bacterium
ATAAAAAATTGAAATTGATGTCAGAATTAACAGAGCATACCTTGGCAAATGAAATAGAAGCTCCACATGAGATTTTAAGAAAATAGGCAAGTCAAATTCCAATTTTTCGGAATGAACATTGGAACATAAAATCGGATTATGATTGAATACTACCTTAACCAGAGAAGGCCTTTCGTGACCTTCTCTTTTTATATAAAAATGAAAGGCGTCTGTAGCCCAATGGAAGAGGTATGGAATTTAGGCTCTTTTGCTATAAACAAAAGTTATCACCGGTGATAAAATCCCTGTAATTTTCAAAAACCGAATCATCTGTTAGGATTAGGCAATCAAAGAGATGACCAAAAGAAAAGGTCAAAGAGAGGAGATTATCATTATGAGAAAGAAATTTATCAACACATTATTTACCGGGGCGCTTACCCTGACATTGGGACTCGGTTCACTGACGGGCTGCAGCCAGTCTTCATCCAAAAACAGCGATGCTTCAAGCACGGCAGCAACCGAGGCAACCAAAGCAGTAGATACAACCACTGCAGTAGATACAACCACTGCGGGTGATGAAACTAAAGAAGCAGGCAAGCTTGATATTGTGCCCGGAAACGGAGAGACCATCAAGATCGCCGCTTCACCCATCCCCCACGCAGAGATACTTGCTAAGGCAGCAGATATCCTTAAGGATTACGGATATAAACTCGATATCGTTGAATTTGAAGATTATGTTCAGCCAAATCTCGTAGTAGAGTCCGGTGAGTTTGATGCAAACTATGTGGAGCATGTTCCTTACCTTAACAGCTTTAATGAAGAGCAGGGGACTCACATTGTAAATGCCGGCGGAATTCATTATGAGCCCTTTGGTGTTTATCCCGGAACAAAGAAGAGCCTTGATGATATCGCAGACGGTGACAGCATTGCCGTTCCAAACGATACAACTAACGAGGCAAGAGCGCTGCTCCTGCTTCAGGACAACGGGCTGCTTACTTTAAAGGATGGCGCAGGTCTTACCGCAACTGTAAACGATATTACCGAAAATCCTCACAACATCAAATTTGTTGAGCTTGAGGCTGCACAGGTAGCCAGAGTTGTAGATGAGGTGGCGTACGTGGTCTTAAACGGTAACTATGCTCTTGAAGCAGGATATTCTGTTGGAAAGGATTCAATAGCATACGAAGCAAGTGATTCTATCGCTGCAAAGACTTATGTAAACATCATAGGTGTGTATGAGGGAAATGAAACCAAAGATAAGATCAAGGCACTTGTGACCGTACTCCGCTCGGATGATATTAAAACGTTTATTGAAAATACCTACGATGGAGCAGTTGTATTTTTTGAAGAGTAATAAACAGAGATTTGTTACGGGGAGAGGCTCATCTGTCTCTCCCTGTTGTCATATCGGCAGTATAAAAAAGGTAAATGGAATGAGCGCGATAGAAATAAAGAATCTTACAAAACAATTTATACTTGGGCAGGATACAGTAAAGGCTCTGGACAATGTCAGTCTTACTGTTGAAAAAGGCGATATATTTGGAATCATCGGCATGTCCGGTGCAGGAAAAAGCACCCTTGTCCGTTCCATCAATTTCCTTGAACGCCCTACAGATGGAAAAGTTCTGATAGACGGGATCGATCTTGGAACACTTTCCGAAAAAGAACTTCGAAAGATAAGAAGCGGGATCGGAATGATATTTCAAAATTTCAACCTGCTTGAACAGAAAAATGTGATAGACAATGTCTGCTTTCGAATCAGACTGCGTGGCGTAAAAAGGAAGGATGCGAGGAATAAAGCAAAGGAATTGCTTGAACTTGTTGGCCTTGCGGAAAAAGAAAAGGCATATCCCGCACAGCTTTCCGGCGGACAGAAGCAGCGTGTGGCCATAGCCCGGGCTTTGGCTACGGATCCGCAGATCCTTTTGTGCGATGAAGCCACAAGTGCTCTCGATCCTCAGACAACCGCCGGCGTGCTGGGGCTTATAAAAGAGATAAATGAAAAGCTGGGCATCACTGTTGTTGTCATTACTCATCAAATGTCCGTAGTGACCGATATATGCTCGCATGTGGCTATCATCGACAGCGGAAGGCTGGTCGAGCAGGGCTTTGTGGATGATATTTTCAGAGCCCCCAAGTCAAGTGCCGCAAAGGAATTGCTGTCGGGAAAACAGACGGTTTATACACCGGCAAAAACTCTTAAGGAGGCTCGCAGAATAAGGATAGTTTTCAGAGAAAACTCTGCGTTTGAGCCTGTGATCGCAAACCTGATACTCAAGTTCCAGGCACCCGTAAATATCCTTAAGGCAGATACGAAAAATGTGGGCGGAAAAGCGGTAGGTGAGATGATCCTGGGTCTGCCGGATGATGTGAGATTACAGGAAGATATCATTGATGAACTTAAAAAAGCGGGATTATCCGTAACGGAGGCGGGAGACAATGAGTGAGAAAGTAATACAAATGATCGTAGAGGGAATCGGTGAGACTCTCTATATGACGATCGGCTCCGTGATAATAGGATATGTTTTGGGGCTTCCGCTTGGAATACTGCTTTATTATTCCGGAAAAGGCGGGTTAAGGCCGTGTGCGCCGCTTTATCATGTGCTCGATTTTGTATGCAATATCATACGCA
>CADAQV010000248.1 GCA_902790095.1 uncultured Lachnospiraceae bacterium
CAAAAGCCTTAAGGTTATCACCGCCTTGTTCGAATGCGGGCACCCCGGCATCCAGACAAGGCGGTATCTGTCCGCCACAACAGGAAGCTCGCCGTCGCCGTCACCGAATCTTCGATCAAACACGAATTTTCTCTCGTCTATCTTCCCGGTCTTTTTATTGATCTGATGTTTAAAGGTATTTTCAAAAAGGGCTACGCTTTGAAACGGTACTATATATGACATATTGCCTCCTTTCTCATAAGGGCGCTGGTTTGATCACCGATTATTAATTGACGGTCTTTTCAAACTGATCTAATTCAGGGCTTGTGTCATCGCGATTCTGATATTTTTGTCCAAGCTTTGTAAGAGTTCCGTCTTCTGCGAGCTTTTTCAACACAGGGTCGATCTCCTGACGAAGCGCATCGTTATCTGTTGCCAGCAGGAAATATGCATAGAAGCTTGATGCTATTTTTGCAGTATCTTCATCGGAAAGAGGTGATGCCGCAAGGCCTTCAAGACCGTATTCATTCACATAAGAATAATACATTGCGGTATCTATGATCTGAAAATCGTTGCTGCCGTCAAGAACATGCTGTAATTCTATCAAAGTATCTGCGTCGGTATATTTGAGTTCGATCTTCTTGTCGGGATTCTTTTCGTTCCAGGTTTCTATGGCAGTTGTGATGCTTACGCCCGCTCCGCCTTCAAGTGTTTTGCCCACTGCATCATCAAAGCTCTTTATGGGAGTTGCGCCATCCTTGTACACAAATACATAGCTTATTTTATCGTATGGATAGGTATAAAGATAAGATTCGGCTCTTTTTGCATTGTAGGACAGGTTATTGACAGCTATCTGGAAATTGCCGCTTGTAACGCCGGTCAAAAGTGAATCAAAGGTCGTCACTTCGATCTGAAGATCATATTGAGGAAGCTGCTCAAATACGGCTTTCAATACCGCTATATCATATCCATCGGCCTCATTATCTTCATTGACAAAAATGTATGGCTTCGGTCCGCCGCCTGTAGCTGCTTTTATTACTGTCTTTTTCTCAGGCGCTGCGCTCGTGCCTTCAGTCTGTGCTTCGGCAGATGTCCCTACCTTACTTTCCGTCTCTTTTGCTTCATCGGCATTTGTTTTATTTGTGCAGGCGCTAAGTGCTGAAAGCACCAAAAGTAAAAGCGCCGCAAGTAATGCTATGTTTTTTGTTGATCTCGTTCTATTCATGTTCTTTTCTCTCCTCTTTTCTTTAAAATCAGTCTTTGTTTATTTTGAATTTGTTTGCAGGATCTTTTGAAAGATCGCGTCTGTTTTGAGGCTCGGAATAGATTTTTTCATAATCCACTTCATTCCAAAACCTATAATTGAAGGTCGCAAAGTTTGTGTTACTCTCATCTATCGCTCCATATTCGTGTGCTATATCCGACAGATATGTATTATGTTTAAACGCCGGTATCACATACAGATCGCGTACATAAGCCCAAAGATTCTTATAACCTCGCAGCCCCTTTTCGGCAGTTCCAAGGAAGCGATAATAAGCTGTCTCCCAACGTACAAGTGTGACGTATAAACGCACATCACTGTCGGTCACATAATCACCGAACAAAAAGCGGTTCTTTTCAAGTCTTTCCTCGAGATAATCAAGTGCTTTGTAATAATCTTCGTATGCTTCGTTATATGCCTGCAACGACCTTGCAAACATCATGCGATATGTCGCGTTATTGACATTTGGAAACAGCCATTCGTTCAGAGAATCTATCTCATCTCTCAATTCTGCCGGGTAAAGATCCGGCGCATCTTTTTTCTGGTATTTTTTGAATGCCGTCTCAAAATAATTGGTCAGCTTATGATAATCATTGTTTACTGCCTTCTTTTCAATCTGATCCACGACTGTCGGCACGGTAGCTCGGCCGGGGAATCCCGGATATGCAGCTTCATAATACTCATAAAGGTATCGATATCCGCTCTTTTCATCGGGATCGCCATTATCATTTGTGACAGTCCATGCATTTGAACCACCTACATCCTCACGCCCCACGATCTGTACATCGAGAACATTTTCAAGTCCGAGCAATTCTCTTACTATCGATGCTCTGTTTGACCAATGGCACGATTTTGCCCAGTAAAGCTTATATCTACCGGGTTCGACTTTCAATTTACCTTCTCCGTCACCGAATGGCGTGGTAAACAGATTTTCCTGCCTTACGAATTTTCCGTCTTTTCCTATTTCATTCTTGACCGAACCTTTATATGCAGGACGGTTTTCGATTCCACAACATAATGCCATAATTATTCCTCACATCCTTATAATATCTCACGTTATATCTTCGGGTGATTGCTTAGCATACAAAAAACCCGAAGATCTTCATCTTCGGGCATGTTTTTGTTCCTGTCTGATTTTTTGTATCAATGCGATACACTAATCCATATACAACGGACCATCAGCAAAACAACATGCCCTACACATAAGCATAAGCATGCTACAACACATGGTATTATTTTTGCTGACAAGATTCACATTTCTCATTGTTTTTTCCTCCTCGCTTTAATGCCCATATCTTACCATTATACGCCTTAAGTGTAAATTCAGATAATCTTATCATCGGT
>CADAQV010000249.1:0-653 GCA_902790095.1 uncultured Lachnospiraceae bacterium
GCAGGTTTCCATGATTTCAGGGCTCGAAGAGCATGCAAAAGTCGTGTCCGGTGAAATGTATTCCGATGAAAAAAAGGATGGGATATATGAAGCCGTCGTTAGCGAAACGGCATTTGTTTCGCTGAATCTTCTGGTCGGTGATGTCCTTACGGTCAATAACCTTACAGATGAAAGCGGGGAGGCAGTAAAGATCAAGGTCACAGGAGTCTTTACGTGTGATGATATAACGGACCCTTACTGGGTAATGTCTCCGTCCGAATTTAAGAACGATATTTTTATATCGGAAAAAGTCTTTGAGGAGCTTCATGTTTCCATAAACGAAAAGATGACTCTTCTTGGAAGATGGTACATCGTTTTTGACACGGACAAGATGCACTCTGCGGATGTCGATACACTTGTTTCAAGCACCGAAAACATAAAAAAAGAAGCAAAAAAATACGGCGGCAGGGTTGCCGAATCCGATTACATGACTGTTATCGAACAGTTCAGTAAAAAGGGAAGCAGTGTCACGGGCAGTCTCCTTATCCTTCAGATACCCGTGATAGTCCTTTTGTGCGCTTTTTTGCTTATGATATCGGGGCAGCTCCTTTCGATGGAACAGACGGAGATATCTCTTATGCGAAGCAGGGGCGCATCTGGAAAGCAGATATTCT
>CADAQV010000249.1:662-3231 GCA_902790095.1 uncultured Lachnospiraceae bacterium
GAAAGCAGATATTCTTTCTTTACTTTGTGCAGGCTCTTATCATATCATCCGTAAGCTTTGCGGCTGCTATTCCCGCCGGGATACTTATCTGCAAACTGCTCGGAAGCGCAGATGCCTTTCTGTCTTTCTCGGGCAGAAGACAGCTTGACGTATATCCGAATGCCGAAATGTGGATATATGCGCTTTTGGCATTATGCACGACTGTTATAATGCAGGTGCTTCCGGTCATAAGAAAGAGCAGGGTATCCATAGTCTCCGCAAAGAGGGATAAGCAGAGAAGTATTAAAAAATGGTGGCAGAAGATATATCTTGACGTTGCCATGCTGGGCGTATCCATCTACGGCTTTTATTCCTTCAATTCGCGAAAGGAAGAGCTTGAATTAAGAGTGCTTGAGGGTGAAACGCTTGACCCGCTGCTTTATTTTTCGTCTTCGCTTTTTATCCTCGGCGCCGGGCTCGTATTCCTGCGCTTCTGGCCGCATATCGTTAATCTTGTGTACCGCCTCGGTAGAAAAAAATGGAATCCGCAGATGTACGCATCGCTTTTGCAGGTCACAAGAAACAGCGGCAGGCAGATATTCATGATGGAATTTTTGGTCCTCACCGTTGCTCTGGGTATTTTTAATGCAACCGTCGCAAGGACAATATTATATAATGCAATGCAAAATGAGAGCCATTTGCTTGGAACGGACCTTGTTTTGGAACAGAAATGGAAGAGCAATATCGTAGATTATAACTACGGCACCGCTACGGAGCTTATCTATCAGGAGGCCGATTCAAACGCTTTTGCAAGAATACCGGGAGTAAAGGCGATGACAAAAGTCCTCTACGGCAAGGCCGAAAGAGGGTCTATGATAGCTATGATAGCCGGAGGAACCTCGGGCAAGCAGAACAAACAGGCTTCCATATATTACATGGGAGTTATAACGGATGAGTTTGGAAAGATGACTAAGGACTTTGGAGGTAATCCATATTCGCTGAGGGAATACCTTAACGTCCTCTCGACCGATCCACAGGCTGTTATCGTTTCCGAGAACTATAAGACAAAACTGGACATGAAGCTTGGCGATACGATAAGCTTCGTGTATATGGACAGTCAGGCTTCGAACTGGAAAAAGGAATTCAAGGGCAGGATATACGGCTTCTTTTCCGAATTTCCGTCTTATTCGCCTAAGACGACCACTGTAAGGAATGACGGCACGGTCATGGAGACGGAAAACTACATGATCGTCGGAAATCTGGCCGGAATGCAAAGCCAGCTTGAGGTGACGCCGTATGAATTATGGTTCGATCTTGAAGACGGCGGCGAGTCAGGTGTCAGAAAATATATAAGCGAGAACGATATAACGCTCAATAAGTACGACAGTCTTTCGGACAATCTTGAAAACATATACCTGGATCCTCTTTTCCAGGGGACCAATGGTATTTTGACGCTAAGCTTTATCATCATCCTTGTGCTGTGCAGTGCGGGATTTTTGATCTACTGGGTACTTTCCATAAAGGAAAGAGAGCTTTTGTTCGGCGTTTTCCGCGCCATGGGTATGTCAAAAAAGAACATCTTTTCAATGCTCGTCATAGAACAGGTATTTTCGACGCTGCTGAGTCTTGTTGCGGGTTCCGGCATAGGCATTCTGGCTTCGCATATGTTCGTTCCGATGCTTCAGATGACATATACGGCCGGAAACAATGTGCTTTCAACGCCTCTTATGACATGGACTTCCGATATGATCCGGCTTTTTGCGGTCATCATAACCGTTATAGCAGCCTGCCTTGTTATTCTGGCAAGACTCATCTACAGGTCGAAGATCACCAGCGCATTAAAACTCGGGGAGGATTAACATGGAATCCAGTATAATCGCAAACAATGTGTCAAGATCCTTTTCGCTTGGAAACGGGGAAAAGTTTTATGCGCTTTCCGATATCTCGCTTGAGATAAAAAAAGGTGCGGTAAACATACTCCGGGGAAGATCCGGATCGGGAAAGACGACACTTCTTAACATCTTAAGTGTGCTTGATCTTCCCGATGAAGGCTCCGTAATGTTTAACGGAAGCGATATAGTCAAAATGTCCGAAGGCGAGCGGGAGAACATAAGAAGGATGTCCATGGGATTCGTCTTTCAGACCGTTTCACTCATACCGATCATGAACGCCTATGAAAATGTTGACTTTGCCTTAAGACTTTCGGGCTTTACCGGAAACAGAAAGGCAAGAGCGGAAGAGGCACTTTCAATGGTTGGCCTTTCGGGAAGGATCGATCATATGCCGCAGGAGCTTTCGGGCGGCGAACAGCAGCGCGTGGCGATCGCAAGGGCAATAGCTCACAGGCCTGATGTCATATTTGCGGATGAACCTACGGCTGAGCTTGATTCGCAGACGGCAAAGCATGTCATGAGGCTTTTTTTGGAACTTTCCGAAAAAGAGGGAATAACCATAGTTATGACAACACACGACCGTGAGCTGATGTCGATGGGAAGCACGATATACGAGCTTTCGGACGGAAAGCTTATATAGGAAGGATAATAAAATGCCTGAATTAATGATAGAAGCCGACAATCTGGTGAAGATATAC
>CADAQV010000250.1 GCA_902790095.1 uncultured Lachnospiraceae bacterium
CCGCGATACAAATTACACAAAGGAGAATAACACATGAAATACGGCTTTTTTGATGAGGTGAACAAGGAGTACGTGATCACACGTCCCGATACACCCGCCCCTTGGGCAAACTACCTCGGATCACCTGCTTACGGTGCTATCGTATCTAACAATGCGGGAGGTTACAGCTTTGTTAAATCCGGTGCAAACGGAAGGATATTAAGGTATCACTTCAACAGTGATGACACACCCGGACGTTACATCTATTTAAGAGATGATGAAACATCCGATTTCTGGTCTGCTTCATGGCAGCCCGTCGCAAAGCCTCTTGACACATACAAGAGCGAATGTCGCCACGGTACTGCATACACCAAGATATCTGCAGAATACGCAGGCATCGCATCAGAGGCTCTTTACTATGTTCCCAAGGACAAGACATACGAAGTATGGAGACTTAAGGTAACAAACAATTCCGATAAGGAAAGAAAGATCTCTACCTTCGGTTACGCAGAGCTTTCAAACGACAACAACTACAATCAGGATCAGGTAAACCTTCAGTACACACTCTTTATCACCAGAACATATTTCAAGGGCAACAAGATCGTTCAGGTAATAAATGAGAACACAACAGGCGCAACAAGAGGCGGCTATTCAACAGGAAACGAGAGATTCTTCGGCCTTGCGGGCGCACCCGTTGCTTCATACGAAGGCGACAAGGCTTCTTTTATCGGCAGATATCATTCATACGGCAACCCCGTTGCAGTAGAAAACGGAAAGTGCTCTAACGTACTTAACTACAACTCAAACGGCTGCGGCGCTCTTCAGGCAGCGCTCACACTTAAGCCCGGCGAGACAAAGGAGATCGCATACATCCTCGGTCAGTACAATGACGCAGATGCTGAAAAGATCATGTCAGGCTACGCAGATGTTAAGGCTGCCGTAGATGCAGAACTTGCAGAGCTTATAGCTTACTGGCACGGAGAGCTTGGCAACTTCCAGGTTGAGACTCCTTCCGAAGCATTCAATGCAATGATCAACACCTGGAACGCATACCAGTGCTTCATCACGTTTACATGGTCAAGAGCAGCTTCATTTGTATACTGCGGCGAAAGAAACGGTTACGGATATCGTGATACCGTTCAGGATATCCAGGGTGTTATCCATCAGGATCCCGAAATGGCTGCAGAAAAGATCCGCTTCATGCTTTCAGCACAGGTAGACAACGGCGGCGGTCTGCCCCTTGTTAAGTTCGATCACAACGCAGGACATGAGGATACACCGGATGACGCTTCCTATGTAAAGGCAACAGGACATCCCGCATACCGCGCAGACGATGCTTTGTGGCTCTTCCCTACCGTTAAGAAGTATATCGGCGAGTCAGGAAACGTAGATTTCCTTAAAGAAGATATCCTTTATGCAAACAAGGACCACGGCACCGTATACGATCACTTAAAGAGAGCTATCCGTTTCTCCGAAGAAAGACTCGGCGCACACGGCATGCCCGCAGGTCTTCATGCAGACTGGAACGACTGCTTAAGACTCGGAAAGAAGGGTGAGTCTTCATTTGTTGCAATGCAGCTTTACTATGCATATTCGGTTCTTAAAGAGTTCGCAGAGCTCCTTAACGATTCGGCTTATGCAGCAGAGCTTGACAAAAAGCAGAAGGAATTCGGCGATCTTGTTCAGAAGCTTTGCTGGGAGGATGACAGATATCTTCGCGGCTACAAGGAGGACGGACAGGTCATCGGTTCAAAGAAGGATCCCGAGGCAAGCATGTGGCTTAACCCTCAGTCATGGTCTGTTATCTCCGGCCTTGCATCAAAGGATCAGGCAGAAGCAGCAATGGAATCCGTACACAGGGAACTCAATACAAAGTTCGGCGCAAGGCTTATGGCACCTTCTTACAAGGAGCATGCATTCGATGGCGCTCTTGCACTTCTCTTTAACGGTTCCACAAAGGAAAACGGCGGTATCTTCTCGCAGTCTCAGGGCTGGCTGATCCTTGCCGAGGCACTTTTAGGACACGGAAACAGAGCATTCGAGTACTTTGAAGAGTCATCACCCGCTTCTCAGAACGACAACGCAGATGTAAGAGTTCTCGAGCCTTACGTTCACGGACAGTTTACGGAAAGCACGGAGTCACCTTTTGAAGGACGTTCACATGTACATTGGCTCACAGGTACGGGATCTACCGTTATGGTAGGCTGCGTTGAGGGTATCCTCGGTATGAGACCCGATGCAAACGGTCTTCTTATCGCACCTTCCATCCCTTCAGACTGGAAATCCTTTAAGATAAAGAAGAACTTCAGAGGCAAGAAACTTGTCATCAATGTAGAAAATGCAGGCGGCGCTCAGTGCGGCTACAAAGAAGTTTACTTAAACGGCGCAAAGCTTGACAGCAACTATGTTCCGGCATCAATGCTCGGGGCTGAAAACGAAGTAAGATTCGTTATGTCTTAATTTTTACATATGGCATGTTTTGGTATCAAAACATGCCATATTATATTTCGGGGGGCGTCATGCGGCATAGCCAGTCCGCAAAAAGGCAGAGATAAAAATGGATGAATTTAAAGAAAATACAAATG
>CADAQV010000251.1 GCA_902790095.1 uncultured Lachnospiraceae bacterium
GACCTCGGCAGAAATATCACGTTTTTCATACTCCTGGTGATGATAGGCAATATATGCACTTCCATCCTCTCCTCTTTCGACGATCACGGGCTCGATGCCGGCAGGGTTATCATTCATCCAGTTTTCGCCCCAGTGTGCGGCAACAGTACTATCGAAGCCCTTCTTAAGTTTTTCAAGCTCCTCATCCATCGAACCGCTCATTTTTTTGAAATAGCTTGTCGATATGTTGTATTTCAAAGACTGGGTCACGGTATTCCAGACATAATTATTGTACACAGTAGTGTCTCTGTCCTCGTAATAAATGTCTTTGGAATATGATTTTTCTTCCCCGCATGAAAAGCCATAGCCCTTGTCTATGTCGTTTTCGGCCAGGAAATCCTTGTAGCCCTCCGGAAGCCTGAGCCTTATATGGGCAGTCTGCTTTATGGCAGTTTCGCCATTTCTTGTGCCTTCGTATTCCAGATATGACGCAGCCACATACCCCGCCTTGGCACGGGATGAAAAATCTGACAGCTCCATGTCCGCCTTATCACTGATATATATTGACCTGCCTTCAGATTCATATTCGGCGACCGGAAAAGGATCTGCCGCTAAGGCCGAAAAGCTCGCCGGCAAGATCATTGCGGCTGAAACAGCAGCTGCAATTATTCGTTTTGCGTTCATGATCGTCCCCCCTCAAAAAGTTTTTATGCTTTCTTCGTTAATTGTATGATAATAAATACATTGTGTCAAGAAGCAACCCGGGTATCACGTCAGATGACAATACTTCCTGCCAAGCATACATATATTAAAGGTAAAAATCACTAAGAAGTACATACTTTTACCGGGCGGATAAAAAAAGTGACCACATGAAACCATGAGGTCACTTTTGGGGGTATTTTTTTACAGGTGCAGCACTCTTTCCTTTATTTCCTGGGTACGGCCCTGGTTCCAGAACTGGGTGCCGATGTAGCCGCAGGTTCTTCTGGCAACATTCAATGTGCTCTGATCTGTGTTGCCGCAGTTGGGGCATTTCCAGATGAGCTTGCCATGGTCGTCTTCAACAACTTCGATCTCGCCGTCGTAGCCACAGCACTGGCAGTAGTCGCTCTTGGTGTTGAGCTCGGCGTACATGATGTGGTCGTAAATGAACTGCATTACGGAAAGAACAGCGTCTAAGTTGTTCTTCATGTCGGGAACCTCTACATAGCTGATGGCACCGCCGGGAGAAAGCTTCTGGAACTGTGATTCGAATTCAAGCTTCTTAAATGCGTCGATCTCTTCCGTTACATGTACATGATAGCTGTTTGTGATATAGTTGCGATCTGTAACGCCTTCGATGATTCCAAAACGCTTCTGGAGGCACTTTGCAAACTTGTAAGTGGTGGATTCGAGAGGTGTGCCGTAAAGGCTGAAGTCGATATTGTTCTCGAGCTTCCATCTCTTGCAGGCCTTGTTTAAATATTTCATTATCTCAAGGGCAAAAGGTGTAGCCTCGGGATCCGTGTGTGACTTGCCTGTCATGTATCTGGTGCATTCGCAAAGACCGGCATAGCCGAGTGAGATGGTCGAATAGCCTCCGAAGAGAAGCTTATCGATGGTCTCGCCCTTCTTAAGACGCGCAAGCGCGCCGTTTTGCCAGAGGATGGGAGCAACATCAGACTTTGTGCCGAGAAGTCTCTTGTGGCGGCACATTAAAGCACGGTAGCAAAGAGCAAGGCGCTCGTCCATGATCTCCCAGAACTTGTCCATGTTTCCGCCTGATGAGCAGGCGATGTCCACAAGATTAAGTGTTACAACGCCCTGATTGAAGCGGCCGTAATACTTGGGATTTCCGTTTTCGTCGATATAAGGTGTGAGGAACGAACGGCAGCCCATGCATGTATAGCAGTGGCCCTCTCCGTTTGCGTCGACTTTGTTTTCAAGCATGACTTTTTCGGAAATATAATCCGGAACCATTCTCTTTGCTGTACACTGTGCCGCAAGCTTTGTGAGCTCCCAGAACCTGGTTCCTTCTTTTATGTTATCTTCTTCGAGAACGTAGATGAGCTTGGGGAATGCGGGGGTTATGTAAACGCCCTTTTCATTCTTTACGCCCTGTATACGCTGACGGAGCATTTCTTCTATAATAAGTGCAAGGTCATCTTTTGTCTGGCCGTCCGGTACCTCATTCAAGTACATGAAGACCGTGATGAAGGGAGCCTGACCGTTTGTTGTCATGAGGGTTATGACCTGATACTGGATCATCTGAACACCCTGCTTGATCTCGCGGCGTACACGCTTTTCTGCGATATCGTTTATGATATCGTCCGATACCTCAAGACCTTCTTCTTCGAATTCTTCTCTGACATCCTGACGGAACTTGTCCCTGCTTATCTGAACGAAGGGCGCAAGGTGTGAAAGAGAGATCGACTGACCGCCGTACTGCGAGCTTGCGATCTGTGCAACAGCCTGTGTGGCGATGTTGCAGGCAGTGGAAAAGCTGTGGGGCTTATCTATCATGGTCTCCGAAATGACCGTTCCGTTCTGGAGCATGTCCTCTAAG
>CADAQV010000252.1 GCA_902790095.1 uncultured Lachnospiraceae bacterium
GGCGACTACTCGGGTTATTTTTCAAATACGGAGATTACCGATATCGACAAGGACAATATAGCGGCGGTGATAACCGAAAAGGATCTTACCAAGACGTCGGACCAGCTTGACAGGTCGCTTGGAAACTTTATGGTAATATTCCAGTATTTCGGAGTTGTCATGTTCCTGCTACTTATGTTCATGCTCAGCAAACAGATAATAGAAAAGAATGCCATATCGATTTCCATGGTCAAGATACTCGGCTTTAAAAACGGAGAGATCGGCGGGCTTTACATCGTGGCGACGAGCCTTGTGGTCATCGTTTCACTGCTGATCACCATCCCCATAACGCACGGCGCGCTCTATCTGGTGTTTGACAAATATCTTTACACACGAATGACAGGTTATATACCCTTCATAATATCTCCTTCATGCTACATTTATACGGTGGTTCTTGGAGTCCTTTCCTATATGGCGGTTGCGGCACTGCAGCTGATAAAGATCAAAAGGATTCCCATGAGCGAAGCGCTGAAAAATGCAGAGTAAAAAGTAACGGGCACGGGTTTGGCGTGCCCGTTATCTTTTTTGTTGCTAAAAAATTAAATAACCAAAAGATTTTAACAGAATAATTGACATCCTTTTATTTATCCTTTATAATCCTAGTGTAAAAAAACGTGACAGAGCTCACGTATGTTGGCATAGGGCTATAGCCCTGAAAGGAGGATTATGTCAATTTTATTTGCTGTTTTAGCGATACTCTGCGGGTTTATAGGTTGTTTCCTCGCAGGACTTCTCGGCCTTGGTATCACGGCGCTGTTTGCTGTTCTTGCAGTTGTTTTTGCAATCAAGAAGAGAAAGACCGACGGCAAGGGAGGAATCGGATCCATCGTTGTTTCTGTTATAGGCGTTATATTCGGAGCGCTCATCACATTCGGACTTATTGGCCTTGGTGCGAGCATTAAGGAAAATGCCGCAAAGGCAGGATATCCCGAACTTGAAAAGTACGGCGATGGTTTTAATTTTGGTGTGATCGGATTTGCGAAGAATCTCGCAGGTGAAGACCAGAAGGATATCGAGAGTCTCGTAGACAAGCTTAAAGAAGTTGTCGAGTACTCAACCAAGAATTCATAATGATCATATTTGGCTTTAAGCCTCTTCGCTGAATGCCAAGTACTCTTTAAGGGGGTTATAATGGATTATTACAGCGAGTACAGATCAAAACTTGTAACGGCCGAAGAGGCCGCAAAAGCAGTAAAGAGCGGTGACTGGGTGGATTATTCCACAGCCACCGCTAAACCTGTTTTAGTGGACAGGGCTCTTGCAAAGAGACGCGACGAACTGTTTGATGTAAAGGTAAGGGGAAACATGCTTGACGGTCCTTTGGAGATAGTCGAATGCGACCAGCAGCAGGAGCATTTCACCTACAATACATGGCACTGTTCGAGCTATGAAAGAAAACTCTGTGACAAGGGGCTTTGCTACTACACGCCGATGATGTTCCACAATCTGGCGGCATATTACAAGTTCTTTTTGCATGTGGACGTAGCCATAATGGCGGTCCCTCCCATGGACAAGCACGGGTATTTCAATTTTTCCATCAACACAGGTTCCGCTGCAGAGATACTGCGCCAGGCAAAGACCGTTATTCTGGAGATTAACGAACACCTCCCGAATGTAAGGGGCGGATATGACGACTGCGTCCATATTTCGGAAGTGGATATGGTGGTGGAGGGTGAACATGAACCCTTTAAGCCAAAGCCTTTCAGGCAGATAACAGAAAGAGAAAGAAGAATCGCCGGGCACATAATACCCTACATCGTAGACGGTGCCACGGTGCAGATAGGAATAGGCGGGATGCCCGACGCGGTCGGAATGCTTCTTGCAAAGTCCGATCTTAAAGACCTTGGCATGCACACGGAGCTTTGCTCGGATGCATATCTGGAGCTGTTTAAGGCAGGGAAGCTTACAAACAAGTACAAAAACAAAAACCCCGGCAAAGGGGTCCTTGGTTTTGCCATAGGTTCGCCCGAACTGTACGAATGGCTCGATTCGAATCCAAGCATAAAAGCGTATCCGCTTGAATATGTAAACAAGCCCGAAATAATCGGGCAGATCGACAATATGGTCTCTATAAACAGCTGCATCTGCGTCGATCTGTACGGTCAGGTCAGCTCCGAAAGCATCGGAAAAAGACAGATATCCGGAACGGGCGGCCAGCTCGATTTCCTTGAAGGCGCATCCATCTCAAAGGGCGGCAAGGCATTTATATGCCTCAATTCCACCTACACCGACAAGCAGGGGAACGTTCATTCCTGCATAGTGCCTTCTTTCAGCGGCGAGATCATCACATCTCCGCGAAGCCAGGTTTATTTCATAGTCACGGAATACGGCGTGGTTAATCTTGAGGGCGCAACATCCTGGGAACGCGCCGAAAGGCTCATTTCCATAGCGCATCCGATGTTCCGCGATGAGCTCATATATGCCGCAAAGGAAATGAAGATCTGGAGAAGAT
>CADAQV010000253.1 GCA_902790095.1 uncultured Lachnospiraceae bacterium
CATCCGTCCCAGGTGTTAAAACAGTTTCAAAATATCCATGGGTGCATTCAGCAGATATTCTGCCCCTGCCGAACTGAGTTCTTCCTCTGATCCGTATCCCCACAAGACGCCGGCACTGTCGATCGCGTTTGCTTTCGCGCCGTCTATGTCGTGGTGCCTGTCGCCCACCATCAGAATTGAAGACTTGTCCTTGGCATCCAGCTTTACAAGAAGATTTGAGATAACATCTTCCTTTTTGCTGATACTGCCGTCCATAGTAGCAGCACCGACACTGTCAAAGTATTTTAAAAGGTCAAAATGCTTAAGTATCCTGACCGTAAATTCATATGGCTTTGATGTCGCGATGGCAAGTGTCACGCCCCGCTTTTTCAGTTCTGCAAGCATCTCGGGGATAGATTCATAGACCTCATTTTCAAAAAGACCTTTGACAGAAAAATATTCCCTGTAATACTTTATCGCCTGATCTGCATCTTCCTTTGAAAAGCCGTAAAAGGTCATGAAGGAATAGTCAAGCGGCGGGCCGATAAAGGGATATAACTTGGATCTGGCATCTACATGGATCCCGTATTTTTCCAGAGCGTTCATGACGGAATTTGTAATTCCGACAGCGGGGTCGGTAAGAGTTCCGTCCAGGTCAAAAAGGCAATACTTGTATGTTTTTTTCATATAACCAATCCCTCAATACTCATTAGTTAAAAATGAGACTGTGACCCCGTCCCGGGGTCTCATTCCCGGGTCTCATTTTCGGCTGGCGGACTGCCACGATTGCTTCGCAATCTTGGCATGTCCCGGGTCTCATTTTACGGTCCACTCGGTCCAGTCGATGTTATTGTACTGCATAACATCGGTTGCTTTTTCCATTCCGAGCTTTTCATAAAATTCCACGGCATTTTCATTTGCAATGAGGTAGACTGCTATGTCTTTTTCACCGCCGGCTAATTCGTGCGCTGTCTTCATAAGTTTTGATGCTATGCCCTGTCTTTCGCAAGCTCTGTCGACGCCTAGATCGGTGACGTAGAGCCAGTAGCTAAAATCCGTGAGGCCGAACAGGGCGCCGACAATAAGGCCGTCTTCGTTTCTAGCAATGAGGCTTATGGAAACATTTTTGACGAGCTTATTGATTCTTTCCTCAAAACGCTCCGCGGGATACTGCGACCCGAGATCGGTCCTTTTTAGGAAATCTATGTATTCTGCGGCGCTGACCCGTTCTTCTTTAATTGTGATTTTCTGATCCATTTTAGACTCCGTCAAGTGGCAGCCACTCGAGTACCTTTTTTATCTGAAGATCCCAGAAATCCCAGTCGTGGCCGTAATCTTCTTCATCCCAGGTCACATCGATGCCTTTGTTTTTAAGGAAATCGCGGAAGGCAATGTTGGCAGGCATAAGATCGTCGCGAGTGCCGCAGGCCATATAAAACTTTGGAACAGGGCGCCCGGATGACATCATCTCTTCTGCGGCAACATATGGATTCATGTTGGTCTTAGAAGCCGCCTGAAGGTTGTCAAACAGACCGATATTTGCTTCCTCTGAGGTATCTTCAAAAATGTGTATTGCCGAAGACAGCCCGGCGACATGGCTGAAATTATCGGAATAAACTATACCGTTGCGAATCGCGCCAAAGCCGCCCATGGAAAGGCCGGCTATAAAAGTGTCCTCGCGTTTTTCGGAAAGAGGGAACATGCGTCTTGTCACTTCCACAATCTCTTTTCCGATAAAGGTTCCGTAATCATTCCAGGGCGTTCTTGAATTAAAGTAAAAGGAATTGTCCCCGGATGGCATTACCACGGCCAGGTTCTTTTCCTCTGCCCACTTCAAAATCCGGGTCTGGCTCACCCAGTCGGTGTAATTTCCCAAAAGACCATGCAGAAGATAAAGTGTTTTATACTTGCGGTCCTTCCCGTTTATATAGCAATTGTTTCCGGCATCAAAGCGATCTGCCGGGAGAATTACGTTAACCGGAACGATTCTAAACAGTGCCTGTGACATATAGTTTACTTGAATTAATGCCATTTTTATGTTCCCCTTTGTTCTTTTCAGGTCCTACAGCTTGCAGACCATAATATATTCTTCTTCATTTTCATATACCGTCTTAAACCCGACTTTTTCATAATGATTTTATCTTCTTCAAATAGAAATATTTGCAAAGCTTGGGATCATTGTCTCTGCGGACAAATTCCAATTCATACCCCAGCTTTTTATAAAACTCCGGCGCTTGGAATCCAAAAGTTGTAAGCGCTATTTTCTCATAGCCCTTTCCTTTGTATGCATCCTCAACAGCAGCAACAAGTCTGCTGCCGATCCCATCTCTTCTGTAACCTTTGCCGACAATCAGATCCCCGATATGGATCTCATTATAATAGGCGCGCCCTATGATCACTCCGGCGATGTTTCCACCTTCTTCTGCGATAAAACAAAACTCTTCGTAATTCAGCTGCACATCACAATCAGACGCATAACCGGAAAATTCTATATCTGTAAATTTATCTAT
>CADAQV010000254.1 GCA_902790095.1 uncultured Lachnospiraceae bacterium
TTTAAAAGCGGCTTCCGCGGACTCGCCAGGCGAGCTGGCCGGAGTCTTCTTTTTTGCCGAGTTTTCGAACTTCTTCGTTGAGCGAGAACATCTTTTTGTCGAGCATGTCGACGATGTTGGCACATTCTTTAAGTTCTTTTTGAAGGTTTTCGGGCGCGTTACCTTCGAATTTGTATTTGATCTTGTGTTCGAGGCTGGCCCAGAAATCCATGGCAATGGTCCTTATCTGGACTTCGACCTTGGTCTCGACCGGTCCTTCCGATAAAAAGATCGGGACGCTGATAACAAGGTGGTAGCTCTTATAGCCGTTTGCCTTGGGGTTTGCTATATAGTTTTTGATAATGAGGACTTTTACATCATCCTGGCTGCAGAGCATGTCTGCGATGTTGTAGATGTCCTTTTCAAAGGAACATATGATTCGGACACCGGCGATGTCGTGGATGTAGTGCATCATGTTTGCGGTGTTCACTTCGTGTCCCTGTTTTTTAAGTTTTTTTATGATACTGTTTTTTTCCTTTATTCTGGTCTTTACATGTTCTATGGGATTATACATGTGGACCTGAGTGAATTCGGCGCTTAAAATGTCTATCTTTGTTCCGACTTCTTTAAGGGCGGCCTGATAATAGAACATGCATTTATTCCATTCTTCGGTTTCGCTTTTCGTTTCGTTTAGATTGTTCGTTTCTGTCATTTTTCCCCCATCGTCATGTGCTTTTAAACTCTCATGACGCTTTCATATAGTTCTCTTCTTTTTTCGTAGCTTTCTAAAAGCCATGGAAGGATCTGTTTTCTTCCTTCTTCGTCAAATGTGAAGGTTGTCTCTTCTTTCAGATCGTCTGCCGTGCATTCGTAAGAAAAGGGCTGCGGCCAGACGGTCACTGCAAGGATCTTCTTTTTGTTATCCTCTTCGCCTATTTCTCTCATTTCTATGCGATAGCGCATGCCGCATTCGCTGCCTGTGAAGGCTTCTTTTTTAAAGTACGCAAGCGGCATTATATCTTCCTGCCTGATCATTTTTAATTTCCTCTCATTTCAAAAACTGCCTGATCAAAAACTCCTGTCCTTTTAACTCTGCCTCGGCCAGGCAGCCGCTTATCAGCGGGATCATCGGCGGAAGATGCCCTATGTCTGCGCCCATGATGACAGGCAGCCCCATTTTTGAAGGGATCTCCAGAAAAGCCTTTTCCATATCAAGGCCCATCTCTTCCTGACCATAATGGAAGGGTCTGCCTATTATGAAACCTGAAGCATATTTAAACCATCCGGCTTCATAAAGATTCCACATGGCTCTTCTTACCGCAAAGGGATTAAGATCGCAGCATTCAAGAAACCACAGTATTCCGTCTTCCGCATATTTTTCGGCAAACTCCGAAGCAGCATCAAACCTTGTTCCCGCAAGATTTGCAAGGCAGTCAAGGCAGCCGCCTGTAAGTCTGCCTTTCAGGGACAGATCATCTCTTTTCAGGGCTCCGACAAAGCCGGTAAGTTCTCTTTTTTCCGTTATATTATAGGTTGCAAGCGGATCTTCGGCGCTTTTTTTGGAATCTATCTCCCACATGTCGTAACCGGCATTTTGAAGCTTTTCTCCCTTTAAAAGCTTATAAGCATCTTCTATCGACTCATGCCAAATGCTCTGCCCAAAACTGCCCGCACAGGGGCCGTATATGGATGCGGTGTCGCAAAGAGTGTTTAAAAGGAAGGTGAGATTTGTATTGTCGGAATAGCCCATGAACCACTTTGGGGCTTCGTTTTTCAGTTCTTTAAAGTCGACAAACGGCAGGATCTCACACATCAGCTCTCCGCCGCCGCAGCTTATCAGTATGTCCGCATCCGATGCAAACATTTTGTTTACTTCGCTGCCGCATTTTTCGGGGACATTGCTTATGCCTGTTCCGCAATCTGCGTAACAATTCGGCCCGAGAACAGTCTTATGACCAAGCGCCTCAAACTTTGCAAGCGCGCTGTCAAAGGCTTCTTTATAGGGCGATGTGGTGCAGCCAAACGACGGGGCCAAAAAGCCTATGCTGCCGCCTTCTTTTAAAAACTTAGGATATCTCATTTCAGCTTCTTCTTTATCTCTTCCATGAATTTCTTGTTGTC
Organism: uncultured Lachnospiraceae bacterium; assembly: GCA_902790095.1. Classification (GTDB taxonomy): domain Bacteria; phylum Bacillota; class Clostridia; order Lachnospirales; family Lachnospiraceae; genus UBA4292. The sequence continues at coordinate 2,101 of CADAQV010000254.1, forward strand.
AGATGTTTTTGCGAAAAGATCGACCACAAGCTCTGTTCCCTCTTCGCTTTTAAGGCCGCCGACCGTTCTTCTGATGATCTCCATTGTCTCAAGCTCGGCACGATCTAAAAGCAGGTCTTCATTTCTGGTTCCGGACTTTGCGATATCCACTGCCGGGAATATCCTCTTTTCGGAAAGCTTGCGGTTTAAGACAAGTTCCATGTTGCCGGTGCCTTTGAATTCCTCGAAAACAACATCATCCATTCTGCTGCCCGTGTCTACAAGCGCTGTTGCAAGGATGGTCAGGCTGCCGCCCTGTCTCATATTTCTGGCTGCGCCAAAGAAACGTTTGGGTGAATGGTAAGGTTATATGCCCTTGTAAGTCTTGTGATGGAATCAAGCAGGATGACCACATCCTTGCCGTGTTCTACCATTCTCTTCGCCCTTTCGATGACCATTTCCGAAACGCGCTTATGGTGTTCGGGAAGCTCATCGAAAGTGGAATAGATGACCTGCGCATTGGGGCCTTCTATAGCCTCTTTTATGTCCGTAACTTCCTCCGGACGTTCATCGATAAGAAGCACTATAAGCGTGATCTCGGGGTTTGCACCAACTATCGCGCTTGCGATCTGCTTTAAAAGTGTGGTCTTGCCGGCTTTTGGAGGCGAAACTATCATTCCACGCTGGCCTTTGCCGATAGGGCTGACAAGATCTACTATCCTTAATGATACCGGACAGCCCTTATGTTCGAGCCTGAGACGGTTGTTGGGGAAAATAGGCGTCAGCTTTTCAAAATCCGGCCTTGTCTTTACCTTTTCGGTATCAAAACCGTTTACGTCATCGAGGAATAAAAGCGCGGGAAACTTTTCCTTTTCGGTCTTTTTTCTTAAGCCTCCGTTTAGTATATCACCGGTCTTGAGATTAAAATGTCTTATCTGTGCAGGCGAAACATACGCATCCTTTTCGCCCGGGAGGAAATTGTCGCATCTGACAAAACCGTAGCCTTCGGGCATGACCTCAAGAATACCGTAAACCTTTTCGTGCCCGTCAAGCTCTTTAAACCTTTCGAGCGTTGTTCCGAAGGTGTATGGCGACTGCGGATCGAGTGCCTCCCCGGCTCTTTTTTCATCCGGATCGACCTTTCCGTAGTTTTCCGGAACAGGCCCAAGGACCTCTTCAACCTTTTTTAAAAGCTCAGATTTTTTCAAGGATGCGGCATTCGCTATGCCAAGAGAAGCGGCAACCTCCCTAAGCTCTGATAATCCTAGTTTTGTGTAATCCATTTTTTTCTCCTTATAAGCCCGTACCATATTTATTTTCCAAAAAGGGATTTTTTCGTAAAGCCGATCCCGGAACGGGGAAATAGAAACAGAAGGTATTATGACTAGATTATACTATATAGGAACGCAAAATGCAAACCAATTTTCCCTTGACAAAAATGGATTAAATATTTATTATAGAAAAGCTTTTACGGTTCATAATTTTTACGGAAGGTGAGGTGGCAGAGCGTGGAACCGGTAGTACTCTATAAGCTGATAGTTCTTCAGCTCTTAAAGAAAGTCAATTTTCCGCTGACAAACGGCCAGCTTAGTGAATTCTTTACAAGCCGCGATTATACAAATTTCCTCACCTATCAGGAGGTAATAAGCGACCTTGTCGAATCGAACCTTATAAAGTCCGACACCGTTCGCAACATGACAAGATATGAGCTCACCAGAGAGGGCGAGGATGTTCTGTTCTTCTTTGGAAAGCAGCTTTCGGAAGGTATCGTAAACGATATCGACAGCTTTATAAAAGAAAACAAGTTCCAAATGAGGAACGAAGTCGGAATTACCGCCGATTACCACAAGGCCTCGCACGGAAATTTCATGGTCGTTTGCAAGGTGCTTGAGGATAAGGATACTCTTATTGAGGTCAAGCTTTCGGTGCCGGATGAGGCGCAGGCGATATCTATGTGCGAAAAGTGGAAGGATTCGAACCAGGAGATATATTCGTATATCATGAAGAGACTTTTGTAGAGAAGGGGGCTGTAAAAACAGCCCCTTTCTCTACGTTTCACGTTTTTTCCGTGGCCAAAGAATAAGCGAACAGTGCCCTATCTGCACACAGGACTGTCGTGAGCGACCGATCTTCGCACGGATAGCGGCGGTGCGCAGGCGACAACGTATTTATCGTCGCCGGAGCATCCGTCCGAATCTATCCTAGTGCGAAGTGAGGGTAGCGAACTCCTGTCCTGTGTGCAGATAGCACTGTTCGCGCTACTTTAACAACAAAACGAGAGGTTGTTTTTTACAGCCCCTCGTTTTGTTCGCAATACTATAATACTATGAGTATCTCCTTTTTCCCGCCGGAGTAAGGAGTATATTTTATGCCGGCGGCGTCGAGCATCCTTTTGCTGGCTTTGGTAGCCACCGTATCAGCGTATTTGTCCGAGGCATAGATTATCTCTTTGATGCCGGACTGAATGACGGCTTTGGCGCATTCGTTGCAGGGGAAGAGGGTCACATACATGCGCGATCCTTCGAGGCTGCCGCCGCGATAATTTAATATTGCATTCATTTCAGCATGACACACAAAGGGATATTTAGTTTCTAAAAAATTACCACTTCTATCCCAGGGAAAGAATTTATCATCAAATCCATTTGGTGTTCCATTATATCCTATCGATAAGATACGATTTGTTTTGCTTACTATGCAGGCACCTACTTGTGTATTAGGATCTTTACTACGCATAGCGGATAATAGAGCTATACCCATAAAATATTCATCCCAACTTAAATAATCATTTCTTTGTTTATTTACTTCTTTCATATTACCCTCCAATTT
>CADAQV010000255.1 GCA_902790095.1 uncultured Lachnospiraceae bacterium
CCATGAAGATGAAGCGCTGCCCACCGGAGATGTCGATCCGCTCGCAGGCATCGCAGCTGTTGTTCTATCCGTCGCAGGTATCGCTGTCTTAGGAAAAAAACGCATTTTTGAAATGGATCGATAAGAAATCTGAAATATGAAAAATAATTTCCCCGGATATCCCAAAAGGAGTCCGGGGAAATGTATTTATGACCGTATGATAATGGTTGCCTTACTGATGCACATTAAGCCTCTTCATCGTCTTTTGTAGCTCATACGCCTGATATATAAGCCCCTGGTCGTTGCCCGAAATATAAATATCTTCAAGCGCTGTAAGAGCTGTCAGCTTTGTTATGTCGTGAATATTGTTATCCGAGATATTAAGGTGCCTTAGCGATGTAAGCGCTGTAAGAGCGTTGATATCCTTTATCTCGTTGCCTGAAATGTCAAGGTCGGTGAGTTGGGAAAGATTTTCGATGCCCTTGATATCGCTTATGGAATTTTCCGACAGGTCAAGTACTTTAAGCGTCTTGTGAGACAGCAGATCCTTTATGCTCGAAAGTCCGCAGGATGAAACGTTAAGGTTTACAAGCGGCGCGAGCTTTGCAAGAGAAGAACTGTTTTTAAGTCTGTTTGATGAAATGTCAAGGACCTCCAGAGAAGCAAGAGCTTCGAGGAGAGTGATATCATCTATGCTTGTGCTTGAAAGGTCAAGCTTCGTAAGCTCCACGCACCCTGATATATCCGGGATGTTTTCAATCTGTGTAAACGAAGCCGAAAGCGATTTGAGTCTGTGCAGCCCTTTTACGGGTTCAAGATCAAACACGGGTGACGAGGAGATATCAAGGAATGTAAGCTCTTGCATATCCTTGATATGGCTTATGTTTGTGGCCTCGGTGTATGAAAGATCCAGGTGCTCAAGGTTTTTTAATGCGGCAAGCGGGGCAAGCCTCATCAAAGGGTTTGATGACAGATCAAGGTAGGTGAGCCCTGTAAGCGATTGAAGCGGAGTGATATCCGAAAGATCGCACATGGACAGATTGAGCCATGAAAGATCTTTGTGCGCGGCAAGAACTTCCAGATTTCTGACGGGGTTGTCGGAAAGATCGAGCTTTACAAGGTCCAAGCAGGCAGAAAGCGGAGAAAGATCCGATATATTGCTGCCCCAAAGCTTTATCACCTGTGCTTCCGGGTCAAATTCTGTGTTTCCTATATTTATAGAGTCCATTTTAAAACTTCTCCTATCTTCCGAAATATGCATCGATCCCATCCGCTATGCCTGCGGCAAGCAGAAGCTGATACGAACTGTCTGTTAAAAGAAGATCCTCTGTGGGGTTTGACATAAATCCCATCTCGATGATGGTTACAGGAACCTGCGACCAGTTGATCCCGCTCATGGAATCGGACTGCAGGATTCCTCTGTTATATGCGCCTGTTTTTGAAGACATAGCGGCAAGGATAGTATTTGAAAGGGCCCGGCACTGCTCGTAAAGCGCGCCCACATACGGATTTGCGGCGCTTGGGGCCACTGCAAGTATCCCCTTTACCGACTGGTCTGTGGAACCGTTGCAATGGATCCTTACGAATGCGGCGCTGTGGTATTCATTGGCCATCATCGCGCGTTCCATGTTTGATATATCGACATTCTCACTTTCTCTTGTCATCAGAACACTGTATCCCCTTGCAAGGAGAATATCTTTTAACATAAGCGAGACCTGAAGATTTACGACCGATTCCCGCACTCTTGAGACCACGCCCGCCGTACCGGCTGATGCGCGTGCCTTCATTTCGGAAGATCCGGGTGCGGAAGGCTCTTTTGTATAGCTGCCTGCGGCCATGTGACCGGGGTCGATGCATATGATGGGAGCATCCCCGTTTTTGTACAGAATACCGCCGTATGAGACCGCGGATACTGTGATTAGCTCTGCAGGCTGCGCAGGCGTAGGCGCCGCGGGCGGGCTTGTGGAAGTCGGCTCTGCTGCAGGAGGCGTTGTAGAAGTCGGCTCAGCAACCGGCGGTTCCGTCACGGGCGGCACCGTAGAAGTGGGCTCAGTAGCAGGAGGCTCCGTTACGGGCGGCACTGTAGAAGTCGGCTCTGTAGCCGGCGGTTCCGTTACCGGAGGTACGGTAGAAGTCGGCTCAGGTGCAGGAGCTTCTGCAGAAGAAGGTTCTGCCGGCGGCAAAGTCTCTTCGGGTACAGCCGAAGAAGGCTCCGGTGATTCCTCTGTATCCGAAGCGTTTTCAGTCTCATCTATAGTTGTATCGGTTTCATCCGCAGAGGTGCTTTCAGGCGGTGTATCCGTTTCCGTTTCCGCCATACTGCTTGTTTCACGGGCTGATTCGCAGGCTGACTGCGATTCTGACGCGGCTGAAAAGGATATGGTAAGACTTGTCTCGGATTCGGGCTCATTTGTTTGCGACGGAATAGCATTGGATGTTTCTGTATCTGTTATGGGTTTAAGATCGGCCGA
>CADAQV010000256.1 GCA_902790095.1 uncultured Lachnospiraceae bacterium
CAAAAAACAGAAAAAAAAGACTGATCATATTTTTCGGCATACTTGCTTTTTTTCTGATATGGTGGGCATGGTCATGGATCCCGGTCACAGAGTATATGTCATTTGACTTTTTGGAGGGAGATGATAAGAAGATAAGAATGGCTCTTATCACAGATCTGCATTCCTGCTATTACGGCAAGGATATGGACAGCCTTTATAAGCGCATAGACAAGGAAGAGCCTGATCTTATCATGATCTCCGGTGATTTCTTTGACGATGTAAAGGATGATGACAACGGAAAAATACTGATCGATCGTCTCGCTGAAAAATATCCCTGTTATTATGTATCCGGCAACCATGAGCAGTGGAGTGGCAGACTTGATGAGCAAAAAGATTATTTAAGGTCCGTCGGCGTTCGCGTTTTGGAAGGCGAATGCGAGACAGTGACCGTTAACGGAGCTTTGATAGACATCTGCGGATTGGACGATCCTTCCAATCTGGTGGGAATAGGGTGGTCTGCCGAACTAAAAAACGCGTACGCCATGACTAAGGAGGATCATATAAAGATACTTTTAAGCCATCGTCCCGAAAGAGTTGAAGACTATGAAAAGTATGACTTTGATCTTATCCTTACCGGTCATGCGCACGCAGGCCAGATTCTACTTCCTTTCATAAACAGGGGACTTTATGCTCCAAACCAAGGTGTATTTTCAAAATATGTAAACGGACAATACAAACTTGAAAGCGGAAGCATAATGGTCGTAAGCAGGGGGCTTTCGAGAGAAAACGTTCCCGCGCCCAGATTTTTCAATCACCCCGAAGTAATAATAATAGATATCACCTAATCTTTTACAAGCTCGACCTTTTCAAGAGAAGGTGTTGCCACAAGCGAATAATTTGTCTGATATATCACGAACCCGGGTTTACCGCCCGGGGTCTTTTTTACATGCTTTCTTTCTATGTAATCGACTTCGGTCTTTGTAAGCCCTTTGTTTGAAGAATAATATGCCGCAACAGCTCCTGCGATCTCATAGATATGGTCGGGCAGCGGACGGCCGTCGGTCTTTACGATCACATGTGAACCCGGAATACCTTTTGCATGGAACCACATATCGTTTCCGTTTGCAAAGTCAAAGGTCAGCTCATCGTTTTGATAGTTGTTTTTTCCGACATATATATGATAGCCGTCTTCCGTGACATAATGATAGGGCTTTCCTGTCACATTTTTCTTCTCGCCCTTTTTATCCCCTGCTATCTTTTTGATATATCCGCTTGCGGCCATCTCGCGCTGTATAGCCTTAAGATCCGCCTCATCATCCGCAAAGGAAAGAGCATTGTCTATAGAGAGAAGATGTTCCATTTCAAGTTTTGCCTCTGTAAGCTGAGCGGTTGCCGCGACCTCGGTCCTTTTGGCTTTACCGTACTTTGCAAAATATTTTTTGGCATTGTCGATTATGGAAAGATCTTCGTCAAGGCTTATGGAAATATCATTTCCTGTATTGTAATCATTTACCGTTACCTTTTTTTCGCCCTGTGGAAGAGAGTAGGCGTATGCGCTCAAAAGCTCTCCGCAGAGCTTAAATTCGTCTTTCCTTTCGGCATCCTTTATCTGTTTTTCAAAGATATCGATCTTTTTTGAACATCTTTCAATAAGCGTTTTTACCGTCTTTCTGAGTGCCGCCGATTTATCCCTCATCCTTAAGAATCTGCTCTTTGAATCATAGAAATCAAAGATCATACGGCTCGGACTGAGATAATCTATCAGCTCATAATCGCCCGCAAAAAGGACAAGCGCGGAAAAATCCTTCGGCTCGTCGCCCTTTTTATATATACCGCATTTAAAATCCCTTTCTTTTATCCTGTCCATTATACGGATAAAGCTGTGCGCTATATGTTCTTGGGCCTTGGCAGTCAGTTCTGATTCCCTGTCATCTATATTTAAAAAACCAAGAAATTCATTTACAAACTGCCCCGATATACCGGAATAACGGGACATAAGAGTCTTTGATACGGGCAGAGCAGACCCACCTATCAGATCTAAAATATCTTTTTCAGAAGCTGTTAATGGATCTTCTTTTTTAAGCTCATCCGGAAAGAAATATCTTTTTCCGGGCAGGACCTCCCTCAAAGAGCTTATATGCAGCGGAACGTGCTTTATCGAATCTATGATCATATCTTCTTCGTTTACAAGAATGATATTTGAATACTTTCCCATAAGCTCAACGATCAGCTTTTTCTCCGCAGGGTCACCAAGCTCATTTAAGTGGGTCACAGTAAAAGTAATAACTCTTTCAAGCCCTGACTGCGAGATGGAAGCGATCCTGCCGCCCGCTATATATTTTCTTAGAGTCATGCAAAAAGAAGGAGCCTGGGCGGGAGAAGGCTTGTTCTCATCCGTAAGCGCAAGGAACGGAAGAGAAGCGCTGGCGCTTATAAGCAGTCTTTCGTTGCTTTCGTTTGTTTTT
>CADAQV010000257.1 GCA_902790095.1 uncultured Lachnospiraceae bacterium
TTCCCGATCTTTTAAATTCATCTACTATAAGATGTCCCGTGTTCTCTTCGTAAGCCTGATCTATCTCCTCTTTAGAGAGCACTCTGAAGCAGGGGATATCTCCGTAAAAATAGTCAGCGTGGGTAGTTCCGTAGCATGGGATGTTCCTTCCGGCCTGAGCCCAGCTCGTTGCATATGACGAATGTGTATGTACAACGCCACCTATCTTGTCAAAAGCCCTGTAAAGCTCTAAGTGCGTGGGCGTGTCGGATGAAGGTCTAAGATTGCCTTCAACCACCTTTCCCGTGGCAACATCGAGAATGACCATATCCTCGGGGCGCATAGTCTCGTAGGAAACTCCCGAAGGCTTTATGACCATAAGGCCGGATTCCTTGTCTATAGCACTGACATTTCCCCATGTAAAGGTCACAAGGCCGTGCTTTGGAAGAAGCATATTTGCTTCATATACCTTTTTTCTAAGTTCTTCAAGCATCTTTTAATCTCCATCAATCTATGTTTGCGACAGCGCTCTTTTCAACTTCAAGAGCCCTCTCATACTTTGCAAGGAAGTCATTAAAGCCTGCGATGTCGGCATCATCTGCCATGACCGTGCTTATCTTAGCGGTGGCAAATACCTTCTTGTTAAGGAAGCACTTAAGCTCTTCGCCCTCTTCCTTCCAGATAAGATATGCTCCGAGAATCGCCATGCCGTAGGGGCCGCCTTCTCCTGCCGATTTCATTACCGAAACAGGTGCCGCAGTTGCAGCCGAAAGTATGGTCTGACCCGCAAGAGGAGTCTTAAAGAAACCGCCGTGTCCCGTAAGAGACTTTATCTTTACGCCTTCTGATGCAAGGATCTTCATGCCGATGGCAAGAGTTGCCATAGCGCTCATAAGATTTGCCCTGCAAAGATTTTCGAATGTGAAGCGGGCGTTGTTTTCTCTTACTATAAAAGGTCTTCCCTCATCTATCTTTGTAACGCCTTCGCCCGAAATATAGTTGAAAGGAATTAGGCCGCCGCCGTTCTTTTCGCCCTTAAGCGCAGAGCTGAAAACAAGAGTGAAAAGATCTCCCATGGACATTTCTTTGCCTGCGGCGTCCATAAAGCCCTTCAGCATGCCTGCCCATGCGTTTATATCCGATGTACAGTTGTTGCAGTGCACCATTGCTACCGGAAGACCGTCGGGAGTCGTGACCATGTCGATCTCCTCGTGAAGGCCGATGCTCTTTTCAAGAACGACCATTGCAAAATCGGATGTGCCTGCCGAAACATTGCCGCTTGCGGGGCTTATGGCATTTGTTGCGACCATTCCCGTGCCTGCATCGCCTTCTGGCGGAGCAAGCGCTATGCCGCTTTCAAGGTCGCCTTCCGCGTCAAGGAATGCCGCGCCTTCCTTTGTAAGCTTTCCTGCATCGCATCCGGCCTTTAATACCTTTGGCAGAACATCTTCAAGCTTCCATGAGTATTTGTCTGCAATGAGCCCGTCAAAAGCCTCTGCATATTTTTTGTTGTAATCTGCGTTTTGTGAGTCTATCGGGAACATACCCGATGCCTCGCCGACGCCCAGCACGTTTTCGCCCGAAAGGATATGATGGATATATCCCGCAAGCGTCGTAAGGTGCGCAAGGCGCGGAAGATGCTCCTCTTTGTTTAACACCGCCTGGTACAGATGCGCGATGCTCCACCTCTGCGGGATGTTGAATCCGAACAGAGCCGTGAGCTTTTCGGCCGCCTCACCCGTTATGGTATTTCTCCATGTCCTGAAAGGAACCAGCATGTTCCAGTCTGCATCAAAAGGAAGATATCCGTGCATCATGCCCGAGATTCCTATCGCACCGACCTTCTTTAATGTGATGCCGTACTCTGCCTTGATATTCTTTTTAAGATCGGCATAGCACGCTTTTACGCCCTCATGGATCTCATCGGTGTGATAGGTCCATATGCCGTCCTCAAGACGGTTTTCCCATGAAAATTCCCCCGATGCTATGGGCGTAAAGGTCTCGTCAATAAGACTTGCCTTTATACGCGTGCTGCCAAGCTCTATGCCAAGAGCCGTACGGCCTGTTTCGATAGCTGTTTTGATAGCTGCATTCATTATTGTAGCCCCCCTTTTTTGTGTTATGTATTATGATACTATATTGAGGAGGGATAATCAAGAGGAATAAAAAAAAGTGCCCGGGATCTACAATGCATCCTTCATCTCTTTTACAAATTCACCCACATGCACGGGGGCATCGATGCCGTATTTTTCTATTATCTTTACTATCGCGCTGCCGACGATGGCGCCGTCTGAAAGAGCGGCCATTTTTGCAGCCTGGGCGGGCGTGGAGATACCAAAGCCTATGGCGCAGGGGATAGTTGTGTTTTCACGTACGACTTTAACTAAAGAGCCGATGTCTGTGGTGATCTCGGTGCGGGTGCCGGTGACGCCGAGGCTTGATACGATGTATA
>CADAQV010000258.1 GCA_902790095.1 uncultured Lachnospiraceae bacterium
AAAATGCAATAAAAAAAATATCCGCAATACTGCTCTTCGTATTATCCTTGTCAGCGTGCAGCGCAAAACACATCGACTCCACTTTGCCGGATGATGACAGCTATTTTCTGCCGAAAGATCTTCCTCATAAAAAGGTCATCATCGACACTGACGCCGGTGCGGATGACTGTGCAGCCATTATTCTTGCGGCCAAAAGCCGTAATCTTGACATTCTGGGCGTGACCACTCTTGCGGGAAATGTCAGCCTTGAACAAAGCGCCGAAAACGTTCTTATGGCCCTTGAGACAGCAGGCTCGGATGCCCCGGTATACAAAGGGGCCGCAGCGCACTATGACGGAACCCAGATCGAAGCCTGCAGCGTATTCGGGACAGACGGCATGGGAGATGCCGGCCTTATCCACCCTGTGCGTAAGGCTGAAGAAAAGGACGCGGTGGATTTCATCCTTGAAAGTGTCAGGGCAAACCCCGGCGAAGTAGAACTTGTTGCCTTAGGTCCCGCCACTAATATCGCCAACGCAATAAAAAAAGACCCCGATACGATGAAGAGGGTCAAAATGATATGGAGCATGGGCACGGCAGGTCTCAGAGAGGGAAATGCATCTCCCGTTGCCGAATTCAATGTATATCTGGATGCCCCGGCTTATAAAACCATGCTGGATTCTGACATTCCGATCACGATCATAAGCCTTGAGGTGTGCGGCGGCGACGCCATGTGGACAGATGAGCATTTTAAAATTCTGTCTAAAGGAAATGAAGCATGCAGGTTCATTACAACATCCTTTGGAAAGATCAGAGAGTTTTATAAAGACAACGGTGAAGAATCCGTAAAGAACTGTGATACCATGGCCATGTCCTGTGTGATCGATCCCTGTTTTATAAAGAATTCCGTCAGGACTCATGCCAGCTGCATCACCGAACCGGGCGAATGCTACGGGCAGGTCATCTTCTACAAAGAGGGCTTTGTCTATGATTTTGTCAAAAATGACCTACCCTGCAACGTTACGCTGGTCACAGAGATAAATGACTCACATGATTTCGATATGTTCAGCTCTATAGTTTATTACGAACAGAATAAATAAGGCACGGGGTGCGGTTTTCGATACGTTTTTCATCAAAAGCATATGGATATTGATGCATATACAATGGCGCCTGACACTCTAAACTGAAGATTACTTAAAAATTACTGCTTGTAGGCTTATTCGGCTCTGCAGGCAGTAAAGATTTCTTAAAGCTTACTGCCTAGATGCTTTTTCATGCTTGTAGGCAGTATTAATTCCTCCCTGTGCCAAAAGTGACCAATAGTCATTATGAGACTCTGACTCCGTCCCGGGGTCTCAAAATGTCTACCCTCTTCTTCCACCGTTCTCGGCGGCCTTGAAATTGTAGATAGGTTTGATGATCTTATCTACGGTAACGGTGTCTTTTATGTGCTTCAAGATGTCTTCCATAGGCTTATATACCATGGGGCATTCGTCAAGGGTATCTCTGGTCACCGTTGTGGTAAATATACCTTCCATGGACTTTTGAAACTCGCTTAGGGTGAAGTTGTTAAATGCCTCGGACCTGCTCATGAGTCTTCCGGCTCCGTGAGGGGCACTGCAGTTCCAGTCTTCGTTACCGAGGCCGGTACATATCAGGCTTCCGTCACGCATGTTCATGGGGATGAGAAGCCTTTCACCTTTCTTTGCGGATACTGCTCCTTTGCGAAGGATCATGGCATCTATGTCCACATAGTTGTGGACTGTCGTAAAGCTGTCCTCTTCCGTTAGCTTCATCCCGTCAAGTATTACTTCTTTCATCACCGTACGGTTCAGGTCGGCAAAGGCCTGCATGAAAGCCATGTCATGCAGATAATCCTGCATGGAATCTCCGCTCAGGTAAGCAAGCTCGTATGGAATATCGCTTTGGTTCTTTCCTCCGCATTCTTTGTAGGCGAGCTTTTGATAATACTCTGCTACCCGAAGCCCTAAGTTCCTGCTTCCGGAATGTATTACGAGGTAGAGGTTGCCATCGTCATCTTTATCAACCTCGATGAAATGGTTGCCTCCGCCCAGGGTTCCGAGGCTTTCAACAGCTCTTCTTATGTCTATCTTCTTGACACATCTAAGATCATATATGTCAAGCCTTCCGTGGCTTCTGTGCGGCCTCTGTCTTACCTCGCGGCCGCAGGGGATATTCTGCTTAATAAAGCTGTCTAGCTTGGGAAGATCTATCTTTTTCTCCTTCAGCCTTACAGCCAGCATACCGCAGCCGATATCCACTCCAACCACATTCGGGATGATAGTATCCTGCACCGTCATGGTCGTGCCTATGGTGCAGCCTTTGCCCGCGTGAACATCCGGCATTATGCGTATCTTTGCGCCCTGCGAGCACACTT
>CADAQV010000259.1 GCA_902790095.1 uncultured Lachnospiraceae bacterium
TATTAAATGTGACCGGGCTGCGGGCAGCCCTCAAAAAGGCTGCCGGCCTGTCAGGAGGCAATTATGGGAAAGATATATCACGGTATAGAAGAACTTATAGGACATACACCGCTTCTTGCACTCGATAGGTATGTAAAAAAATATGATCTTAAGGCAGATATTCTCGTAAAGCTTGAATCATTCAATCCTGCGGGTTCTGTCAAAGACAGGGCAGCATTAAACATGATACTTGCAAAGGAAGCCGCGGGAGACTTAAAGCCCGGCGGAACCATCATAGAGGGAACATCCGGAAACACGGGCATCGCGATAGCGGCGGTAGGCGCGGCAAGAGGATATTCGGTAAAGATATGCCTTCCGGATGATGTTTCGGTCGAAAGAAGAAAGCTTATATCATCTTACGGAGGCGAGGTAGTCCTTACACCCGGCGAAAAGAAGATGGGCGGAGCCAATGAGGCGGTGCAGCAACTTCTTGCCGTTACACCCGGCGCGGTAGTGCTCGGACAGGGAGGAAACCCTAAAAATCCCGAGGCACATTACCTTACCACAGGCCCTGAAATATGGGATGACACGGACGGCCACGTAGACATATTTGTTGCAGCTGCCGGAACAGGCGGCACGATATCGGGAGTGGGAAAATTCTTAAAGGAGAAGAATCCGGACATAAAGGTGGTGGCTGTAGAGCCCACGGGAAATGCGGTCTTAACAGGCGGCGAGCCCGGCCCTCACAAGATCCAGGGCATAGGCGGAGGTCCGACACCTCCCGTAACAGACGTATCGCTTTTTGATGAAGTTATAGATGTTACGGATGACGAGGCCTATGAAGCAGCAAAGGAGCTTCCAAAGGTCGAAGGACTTTCGATCGGTATTTCGGCGGGAGCAGCGGTGCATGCCGCAACGCTAATAGCATCAAGAGAGGAAAACGCAGGTAAGACCATCGTTGTGATCATACCCGACAGCGGCGATCATTATCTATCAGGAGACCTTTACGACTAATGAGTATCAGAATTACAGACAGTTATAAAAGTGTCGACCTTAAGAGTGTCAGTGACATCTTAAGGTCGACTCCGATAAGAAAAAATATAAGCCAATCTGAGGTTGAAACAGCCTTCTTAAACAGCGCATACACCCTTTTTGCACTTGACGGCAGTAAGGCGGTCGGGCTTGCAAGAACTCTGTCCGACAATATCGAATGGACTCTGATAACAGATCTTTTCGTCTTGCCGGAATACAGGGGGCAGGGTATAGGCAAAAGCCTGATAAACGGGCTGCTTGAAAAATATAAAGGACACGAGCTCTTTGGATTTACCGACCCCGGCAGTATTCCTTTTTTTGAAAAGCATGGGTTTAACAGGTCGAAGAATTCGTTTACATATGCAGGCTACGAGCCGCTTAAAGAAGGTAGCATTCTTTCTGATAAGAAATACTTCCTTCCACTCGGATACAAATATGAAAACGAATTCGGAGAAGTAGTCGGCTCTTTCCCTGTCGGAAAAAAAGGAAGCATAGCGCCCGAAAGCGTTGACCTTCGCTTTTCAAGGGAACTTACAAATATCGATTATAACAGATTAAACGAGATACTGTCCGATGCTTTCGGAGGAAAAAAGAGAGATATAGAAGTTACCAAAAAGGCATTTCGCGGTAGCAGATTCGTCTCATTCGCATTTGACGGCGAAAAGCTCATAGGATGCGCGAGGGCAGAATCAGACGGCGTTACGCAGGGATTTATCTTAAATGTTGCCGTAGACCCTTCCTATCAGGGAATACACCTTGGACGCGAAGTGGTATCAAGACTTGCCGCGCAGATGGAGGGAGAAAACATCTTCCTTAACACCCACCCCGGCGGCGTAGGTTTTTACAACAGAAAAGGCTTTGTAAGAAACAAGACGGCAGTGCTTTATCCGGCACATCCGGGTATGCCGCCGGAAATAGAAAGAGGATTTGTTCTTCCAAAAGGTTACAGATTTTCGGATGAGATCTGAAAAAGGAGGTATTGCACATGAGTTATGAGGCAGACACAAAATGTATTCACGGGGAAGGACATAAGAATAAGGACGCTAACTGCGCTATAAGCTATCCGATCTACCAGACAGCTTCTTTTTCCCATTTGACCCCGGGACATAACCCAAACGGTTTTGATTATTCAAGGGAATCAAATCCCACAAGGGCATATCTTGAAGAGACCATAAGCTCTTTGGAATATGCATACGACTCCATAGCGTTTGCCTCGGGCATGGCCGCAATAGCGACAGCTTTCGAGCTTTTCAGACCCGGCGACCACATCATTTTGGGAGAAGATCTGTACGGCGGTGTCGTTCGTCTTTTAAAGCAGATAAGCGAAAAGAACGGATACGATATCGAATATGTGGATACGG
>CADAQV010000260.1 GCA_902790095.1 uncultured Lachnospiraceae bacterium
GCACCGTTGAACATCTTACCCACGATATTGGCGCGCGTGGAATCATCGGGCGTTGTTCTGACATTTACATAATTGGGCGCTATTGAAAGGATATAGAATACCTCATCCTCTACAGGCGCTTCAGGCAGTGTCTCGCTTTCGCTCTCTGTTTCGGGTTCACCATGCGCAGTAGTTTCGGGCTCGAATAACTCTTCGTAAAGATCCGGCCGCAGGAACTTTATGGCAAGCTTAAAGAGCTTATTGTCCTTCATGCACCCGTCAACATTTACGGATGCACCGGCCACAGACATCTCACCGCCTATGCTCTCTGCAAACGTATTCATGCTCATTGCCGAAAGCATAAATGCGCAGCTTATTATTATCTTCTTGTATTTTTTCAATTTATTTCTCCTTACCTTTCTGCCGCATCGCATGACGACTGCGACAGGGGATAATATACCATCTTAAGTTATTGAATGTATAATAGCATTTTTATATTAAATTGTCAACCACCTTGACAGTAGGGCGAAAAGCTATATATAATATCATTCGAAGCAGAATTATAACGCAATTTTGGCCGGAGGATCTGTTATATGAAGACAATAATGATAACCGGAGCCGGAAGAGGCATCGGAAGAGCCATAGCCATAGAAACGGCAAAGCATTTTGCATCCAAGGGCGAATCCTTAAACCTTGCGATATGCAGCCGCACCGGCGCGGAGCTTGAAGAGACAAAAAAAGAAACATCGGCTTTCGCCAATGTTCTCGCTTTAAATATCGATATTTCGGATCCGTCCGGGCTTGAAATGCTGGCAGGCGAGACCCGCAAGGCCTTTGGCAGCATCGACGTTTTGATAAACAACGCCGGCATCGCACGTATCGGGCTTTTGCAGGATATGACCTTTGCGGAAATGCAGAGCTTCATCCAGACCGATCTGACATCTGCCATGCAGCTTTCATCCCTTGTCATTCCCGACCTTTTAAAGAGCAGCTCATCACCGCGGATCATCAACATTTCATCCGTATGGGGCATTTGCGGAGCAAGCTGCGAGACAGTCTACTCTGCCGCAAAGGGCGGGCTGAATGCCTTTACAAAAGCGCTTGCAAGAGAGCTTGCTCCGAGCCATATTCCGGTAAATGCCATCTGCTGCGGGTATATAGACACTTCAATGAATGATCATCTTTCGGAAGAAGAAAAAGCGGCCGTTCTCGAACAGATCCCCGCAGGGAGGTTCGGAACGACCGAAGATATTGCAAAAACTGTGGTGCAGCTGCTTGAGGCTACCGATTATCTGACGGGGCAGCTGATAACCGTGGATGGTGGGTGGACGTAAGGCGCAGCCTCGCTATGCCCTCTTTATTATCCCCGCAATGATATGATTTCTCATGCCTCTCCAGGTCATGGACATCCATCTTTCGGGGCGTGTCATATTATAGGTTCCGATCTTTGCGTGCTTGTCGATAAGCACGCCGTGTTCGGCGGTGTAGGCCTTTCCGCCCTCGCCCGTAAGGCGGCCGGTGTTTGAATCGCTGCGCACTCTGAAAGCGCAGAGGTGCTTTTTGATGACCGCAACATTTCCAAGCTTTGAAAGGCCGAGCCAGAGATCAAAATCAAGGATATAGGGTATCTTTGCGTCAAATCCGCCGGTCTTAAAGAAATCTTCGCGGCGGAACATCATGGCAACGGGGTTGCCATAGAAGTTGTTCAGCATAACGGAGGCTTTGGCTATCTTGCGGCCGGGAAAAACTCCCTCTGTGGGCCAGTGCGCATAGCTTCCTATCCTTTTGCCCTTGTCGTTTATAAGGTCTGTGCCTACGGATACAAGCGTCACATCGGGATGCTTTATAAGGTACTGCACGCTTCTTGCGACGCAGGTAGGATACAAAAGATCATCTGCGGGGATGAGCTTTATATACTGTCCCCTGCAGGCTTTTATACATTCGTTCCAGTTCCCGGCCATGCCGAGATTTTTTTTATTTTCTACAAGTCTGAATCTGTAATCATGTATCTTTTTCAGTTTTTCTACGGTTCCGTCCGGTGAGCAGTCATCTACCACCACCACCTCAAGATTGGGCCATGTCTGATCGAGGGCCTGCATGACGGTTTCGAGTATGTATTTTTCGCTGTTATATGACGGTATACAGATACTTACCAAAGGTGTCAGCATAATATCTCCTTGCTAATACTTTCCAAAATCAAGTTCATCCGGGTAATGGGTCTTTCTTTTTTCCTCCGGAGGAAGCTGCATAAAATCCCCGTAATATATGGTCAGGAGTTTTTCAAGCTCTTTGGGGAAAGGTATGGTCATGTCTTCAAACTTTTCCATCCTGAGGGGATATACATCCTCAAGAGCAAAGATGTTGTTGTCGGG
>CADAQV010000261.1 GCA_902790095.1 uncultured Lachnospiraceae bacterium
ACTCGAAACAGTCTGGGCATTCGATGCCAGGCTTTCGGGAAGAATGTATTTGTAATAATCGGCCACATCATCGGAAAAAGTGTTGATGACATTTTCGATCCTAAGGACCGGATCATTGGCATTCAGATTCTTTGTCTTGTATCTGTATGTGACAAATCCGGCAACCGCTACGATCAAAAAGATGGTTGCGGTTATAACGACCTTTAAAAGCTTTTTGTTTTTAAGCCTGTTTCCGCCGCCTCCGGCCCTTTTTGTCTTTCCGGGCTTTCCCTTTTCTACCGGTTCAGGCTCGCTTACCTTTCTTGAAAGAGAAGTGTCAAGCCTTGGAAGCTGTTCCTTACATCCCTGACATACGGTCTCGCCTTCGGCATTCTGTGTTCCGCAATTAGGACAGATCATTTTTTCTCTCCTTTCGATGGCCGGAAATCATCCGAACCCATATTGCATACAGTATCTCACAATTTCATTAATTTTTCAAGGTAGAAATCCATCAAAAGACAAAGTCTGTATAATATTATCCATATCCTTCGGAACAGGTGCCCTGAAATTAAGCTCTTTGCCCGAGACGGGATGGTCAAACCAAAGATCAAGCGCATGAAGCGCCGCCCTTTCCATACCCATTATCATTTTTCCGCCGTAAAAAGCATCCCCTAAAAGCGGATGTCCAAGCTCTGCCATATGAAATCTGATCTGATGGGTCCTGCCCGTCCCTATGACTACCGAGACAAGCGAAATATCATTCTTCTGTGCAAGCACCTTGTAAAAGGTCTCCGCCTTTTTGCCGTCTTCTGCCGATGCCGCAGTCATAACGGTATGCTTTCCGTCTTCTGTAGAAATTTCCTTCATATATGATATATGGCTTCCCTCTTTTTGAGGAAGAATGCCATGCACAAGCGCTATGTATTTTTTATGAAGGCTCCCTTCATTTCTCATGCTCTCCATCTTTTCCTGAACATATGAGCTTTTTGAGAAACACACAAGGCCCGATGTATCCTTGTCAAGTCTTCCCGTTATGTGAAGGCTGCTCTTTTCCCCTTTTTCTCTTAAATATGTACAGGCAGCGTTTATAAGGCTGTCCGCGTAATGTCCCTGCGAAGGATGGCATACAAGGCCGGAGGGTTTTATCACCACCAAAAGGTCCTCATCCTCATATATCACATCCGGTCTGATATCCGTTTCCACAAGGCAGCTGCAGCTGTCACTGACGTCTTCTATAAGCACATGCAGGATATCGCCTTCAGAAAGCCTGTACCTTACATTTTCACGCTTTCCGTTTACGAATATCCCGTATTCGCAATACTTTACGGATTTTATCCGGCGCGCAGAAAGAGCAAGGTCATTTCTCATGATACTGAGAATCTCCTTGCCCTTATCTTTTTCACCGACTTTGAATGTGAGATATCTTCTTCCTTCGAAAAGAGATATTTCCATGTCACATCTCCTCTACATGTTCTCTTCCGAGGGCTATTATCGATCTTACATGGTCGTCATCGAGAGAATAGAATATCTGCTTTCCTTCTCTTCTCGACCTTATAAGCTTGCTCTGCTTAAGTATCTTAAGCTGATGAGATACAGCGGACTGTGTCATGTTAAGGACGGCCGCAAGGTCGCATACGCATACCTCCGAGACCGTAAGAACAAACAATATCCTTATTCTGGTGGTATCTCCGAAGACTTTGAACAGCTCGGCAAGATCCATAAGCTCTTCTTCATCCGGACTGAGCTCACACACTTTTTTTATAAGATCTTCGTGGACCCTGTCCTCTTCACCCGTCATTATCTCGAATCTATCCAAATCGCTCATATTCACAATCTCCTGACAAACAATGCCCTGATGGCGTTTAAAACGGCAATGACCATTACTCCGACGTCCGCAAATATAGCAAGCCACATATTTGCTATACCAAGAGCACCAAGCACGAGGCAGGCAAATTTTACGCCAAGCGCAAAGAAGATATTTTCATAGACTATCCTCATGCACTTTCTTGAAATCTTTATGGCCTTTGATATCTTTAAGGGATCGTCATCCATAAGCACGATGTCCGCCGCCTCTATGGCTGCATCGGAGCCAAGAGCGCCCATGGCTATGCCTATGTCCGCTCTTGTAAGGACGGGCGCATCGTTAATACCGTCTCCCACAAATGCAAGTTTACCATCTCCCGCCGTTTCAGTCAACAGCATTTCGACTTTTGTCACCTTATCTTCGGGAAGAAGTTCGGCGTGATAACTGTCAATACCTAAAGCCCCCGACACTCCTTCCGCAACTTTTTTGGAGTCGCCTGTAAGCATGACGCAGTTTTTCACTCCGCACGCATACAGCTTTCTGACGGACTCCGGGGCATTTTCT
>CADAQV010000262.1 GCA_902790095.1 uncultured Lachnospiraceae bacterium
CAGCCCGTTTATTATCCCTTTGCAAATCTTGTAAGGCAGAACAAAAGAAAACTTGTAATAAACGATCTTTACAGGAACGAAAAAGGTCATTACGAGATCGATTTTGATGATTTTGAAAAGAAGATAACAGAAAATGATGTAAAGCTGTTCATCCTTTGCAACCCTCATAATCCGGTCGGAAGAGTGTGGACAAAGGAAGAGCTTTACAGACTGGGCAGCATATGCCGCGCCCATAACGTGACTGTCTTCAGCGATGAGATCCACTTTGATTTTATCTGGAAGGGCACTCATCAGGTATTTCAGGAGGTGGATCCTTCATTTGGGGAATTTACGGTCACCGCAACTTCTCCGAGCAAGACCTTCAATCTGGCAGGCCTGCAGCAATCAAACATTTTTATTCCAAACAGAAAGCTCAAGTATGAATTTATAGACGCTCTTGATGCAAGTGGATATGATGAACCGAATCCCTTTGGAATAGAAGCTGCCATTGCCGCATATACTAAGGGCGACGAATGGTACCTGGCTATGAAGTACTATGTCGAGAAGAATATCGACCATGTCGTATCTTATGTTAAAAATTATCTTCCGGGCGTGACATGCGATAAGCCCGAGGGAACGTATCTTTTATGGCTGGATTTTACCGCACTTGGGCTTGATGATAAAGCGCTTGACGACCTTATCATAAACAAAGCCGGGCTCTGGCTTGACAGCGGGAAGATGTTTGGAAAGGCAGGAAGCGGATATCAGAGGATAAATGCAGCATGCCCGTCCATAGTACTTGAAGATGCGCTCGAACGCATCAAAAAAGCGCTGTAAAAAACGGCATAAAAAAAAGAAACTCCGAAAACAAACGATCAAAAACTTTATAAAAAAAATGCTTGACATGCATAAGCATTTGTGGTACATTTCACTCAAATAAAACATTAAACCGATGAAGCGGAAGAAAAAGCATTTTATCGCAGTCAGCGAGTCCGGGGCGGTGTGAGCCGGGTTGTATGAGGAATGCGTGAAGGTATCCTTCTTATATGGCCCGCCGAGGGCATGTTAAACAAGGCTTAGCCTTAAGTAAACATGACGTATGGCTCACGTCAGCAGCCGGAGGTATGATAGTATCTCGCAAAGTGCACGGGAAACCGTGAATCAAGGTGGCACCGCGGATAAAAGTATATTCGCCCTTGACAGAAAATTTTTCTGTCAAGGGCTTTTGTTTTTTATCAGTTCCGAAGGGGGAAAAAATGAAGATAATAACTACTGCAGAGGAAGTTTTAAAACTTGCATCGGAAGGAAAATATGACATCATTCCGGTGGCCGGAGAGATCCTTTCCGATTTCATCACACCCATTGAGGCGTTAAGAGTACTTAAAAACGGTTCTTCGCATGTGTACATGCTTGAGTCGGCTCAGGCAAACGAAAAGTGGGGGAGATACACGTTTTTGGGATACGATCCTACTTTGAGCATATCTGCCGACAAGGGCGAACTTAGGATAGGGGATGAGGTCATAAAGACCGAAAGGCCGGACGATCATATCAGAAAGCTTCTTGAAAAATACAAAAGCCCCAAGATAAGCTCACTTCCTCCCTTTACAGGAGGCCTGGTAGGATACTTTGCATTCGACTATTTCGCGCTTTGCGAACCTGCCGCAAGAACGAATGCCATAGATAACGAAAACTTCAAAGAGCTCGACCTGATGCTTTTTGACAAGGTGATAGCATTCGATCATGTCTGCCAGAAGATTATCCTTATAGCAAACATGAAAGCAAGTGAAGGAAGAGCCGGCTATCAGAAAGCGCTCTGCGATATAGTGATGCTTAAAGATAAGCTCAAAAACGGCGAAAAGAAAAAAGAAACTCCCGGCAGACTGCTGACCGAAATAAAACCGCTTTTTGCAAAAGAAGAGTTTTGTGACATGGTCAAAAAAGCAAAGCATTACATCCACGAAGGAGATATCTTCCAGGTAGTCCTCTCAAACAGGCTCTCGGCCGAATTTGAAGGAAGCCTCCTTGATACATACCGCCACTTAAGAACGATCAATCCTTCACCTTACATGTTCTACTTTTCGGGTACGGATGTCGAGGTTGCGGGTGCATCACCCGAAACTCTTGTAAAGCTGGAAAACGGAGTCGTCCACACATTCCCGCTTGCGGGCACAAGAAGAAGGGGCATGACAGAGGAAGAGGACAAGCGCCTTGAAAAAGAACTTCTTGCGGATGAAAAAGAGCTTGCGGAACACAACATGCTCGTGGATCTTGGCCGAAACGATCTGGGAAAGATAAGTGAATTTGGAAGCGTAAGGGTCGAAAAGCTCAGAAGCATCGAAAGATATTCACATGTAATGCATATAG
>CADAQV010000263.1 GCA_902790095.1 uncultured Lachnospiraceae bacterium
CCGGCTTTGAGGCGGTTCAAAAGAAATCCGAAGGATTTCTTTCCTTATCCGCGAAGTGAGGGTAGCGAACTCTGTCCTGCGTGCAAATGATCATAGAGACGTTTACAACAATAACAGGGGCTGTTTTTTTACAGCCCCTATCTGATGCAGCAAATTCATCCTGAACATCTTATACCAATCAGCTGACATAAAGATTTCTCTTATCGATGACTCTCTTTGCCTTACCCTCGCTTCTTTCGATGGTCTTGGGCTCAACAACTTTTACATCGACCAAAATACCGAGCATGCTCTTAAGACCTGCAACGATCTTCTTTTGAGCCTTTGCAATGTCAAAAGCTTCATCGGCTGCCATTTCGGGAGTCTTTTCAACCTGTACCTCTATGGAGTCGCGGTTGTTCTCTCTGTCAACGACTATCTGATAATTTGCCTGATATCCAAGATTGATGATGACCTGCTCGATCTGTGAAGGCCATACGTTTACGCCCTTTACGACCATCATATCGTCGGATCTGCCCATGGGCTTGCTCATCCTTATATGTGTACGTCCGCAGGAGCACTTCTCTCTTGTAAGTCTGCAAAGGTCCCTTGTTCTGTATCTTAAAAGAGGGAATGCCTTCTTTGTAAGAGTAGTAAATACAAGTTCGCCGACTTCTCCTTCGGGAAGCACTTCGCCTGTCTTGGGATTGATTATTTCGGGTATAAAGAAATCTTCATTGATGTGCATGCCCTGCTGAGCTTCACATTCAAAGGAAACACCGGGGCCTGAGATCTCGGTAAGTCCGTAGATGTCATATGCCTTAAGTCCGAGTCTCTTTTCGATCTCTCTTCTCATCTCTTCGGTCCAGGGTTCTGCGCCAAAGATTCCGGCTTTAAGAGATATCTTATCCTTTATTCCTCTCTCTTCGATGCTCTCTGCAAGATTGAGGGCATATGAAGGTGTACAGCAAAGGATCGTTGACCCAAGGTCCTGCATGAACTGAAGCTGTCTTTCGGTATTACCCGATGACATGGGAAGCGTCATGGAACCCAAAAGATGTGAGCCGCCGTGAAGTCCGGGGCCGCCTGTAAACAGGCCGTATCCGTAGCAGACATGTACCACATCCTCGTTTGATGCGCCTGCCGCAACGAGTGCTCTTGCGCAGCATGTCTCCCATATTTTAACATCGTCATTTGTATAAAAAGCAACGACTCTTCTTCCTGTCGTGCCGGATGTGGACTGTATTCTTACGACCTCGCTTTTCGGAACACCGAGAAGTCCGTAAGGATACTGATCTCTAAGATCATCCTTTTCAATGAAAGGAAGCAGCTTAAGATCATCCACCGACTTGATGTCTTCAGGCTTTACGCCTGCCGCGTCCATCTTGTCGCGATAGAACTTTACATTGTCATAAACATGCTTGACCTGTTTTACAAGTCTTTCGCTTTGAAGCTTTTTTAAAGCTTCGTAAGGCATTGTCTCAATATCTTCCTGAAAGTATCTGCCCATTTTTTGTTCTCCTTCGTGTAGTTAAATATTATAATTCTCTTCCCATATCAAAAGCTTTTTTGTTAAGCTCAAGGAATTTGGCGGGAACACAGGCCTCTATACCCTTCTGCCATACCTCATATGGAATCTCAGGAAGGTATTTTGAAAACGCACCCATCAAAACGATATTGCTTGCTTTGGGGTTACCTGCTTTAAGCGCGATATCAAGCGCATCAACAACGTCTACGTTAAATCCTGCAGCCTTCATCTTTGCGGCAAGATCCTTTGGATATTCCATCGCGCCTGTTATAACGGGCATCGGATCTATCTGCTGATTGTTTACAACGATGGTTCCGTCCGTCTTTAAATATTCTGTCCATCTTGCAGCCTCTAAAAGCTCAAAAGAGATGATAAAGTCTGCCTCGCCCTTGTCGATTATGGGCGAATATACCTTTTCGCCGTAGCGTACATATGTAACGACGCTTCCGCCTCTCTGGCTCATTCCGTGCACTTCCGAGACTTTTACATCATAGCCCTCATCAAGCAATACTCTTCCGAGAAGCTTGCTGGCAAGAAGGCTTCCCTGTCCGCCTACGCCTACTATCATAACACTTTTCATGCCATTTCACCTCCCTGTAATGCGCCAAGACGGCAAAGCTGCGCGCATACGCCGCATCCGACGCAAAGAGTTGCGTCTATAACAGCCTTTCCTTCTCTGAATGAAATAGCAGGGCATCCAAGCTTCATGCACATCTTGCAGCCGACACATTTTTCGGAACATACATGATATGCGGGCTTTGCCTTGACATATTTCAAAAGAACGCAGGGTCTTCTTGAAATGATCACCGAAGGTCCTTCAAATGCAA
>CADAQV010000264.1 GCA_902790095.1 uncultured Lachnospiraceae bacterium
TATATCTTGATTCGTATGAATTCGGAAGAGATATTCGTATATTTATTCTCTGAAAACTTCACAAAATTTTAATTTCTTATTTTCGTGTTTTTTTCGTAGACTTCCAAGTTCGTTTTCTGTTATATATTTAATCTCGATACCATTATTCCGGGCTTTCCGTGAAAAAATTCCTTCTATGTTGGTGTGATTTTCGAAACTATTTCGTTAATTGTCATAGATATTGTGGTCAGGACACTACCGGAACCATAGTTCTGGTTACTGAATCGTTAAGAAATTATTAATTTCGAAAAAAGATATATGGAGGTTTTATTCATATCATAACCCCCTGAGCATTTACCGTTTCGGATGCAGCCTTTTCATTCAGCTTTTCTCCAAATTTTGTGACGTTATTTATTGTGAATTTTGCACAATAATCCTGCGAAACAGAATACGGTTTAAAGGTTTCATCGAATACTTAAATAAAAAAAAGGATCCGTGGCTCAATCTGATATGCTCCCTTCTAGGTAGACAAGAGAAATAATTAAATCTCTTACTACTTGGAAGGGAGCATTTCTATGTCTACACACAAGATTAGTCCAAGGGAGAAACTACAAACGGTACACCTGATATTAAAGGACAAAGAAACACAGTGTCATGCTTCAAGCAGATTGGGAGTATCTTTGGCATCTATACAACAGTGGATATGTATTTATAGAAGTGAAGGTGAAGGTGCTTTTTTTGTCACAGGAAATAAACGGTATTCGAAGGAACTGAAAGAACAGGCAGTTCAGGATTACCTCTGTGGCCGAGGTTCCCAGCAAGAAATCTGTCAGCGTTATGGTATTAGATCCAAAAGTAAGTTACAAAACTGGATAAAGAAGTATAATGGTCATGAGGAGCTGAAGGCGTCCGGAACAGGAGGAACCGCTATCATGACCAAAGGAAGAAAAACCACTTTTGATGACAGAGTGGAGATCGTTCAATATTGCATTGCACATGACCATAATTATGCTGAAACGGCGGCTAAATTTGGTGTTTCCTATCAGCAGGCACGAAGCTATACCGTCAAGTATGAAGCAGGCGGAATAGACGCTCTCCAGGACCGACGTGGCAGATCAAAGCCGGTTGAAGAGATGTCTGAACTGGAGAAACTCCGGGCCGAGAACAGGATTCTGCGTGCTGAAAAGAAACGGGCAGAAATGGAGGCATCTTTCTTAAAAAAACTCAACGAGATAGAGAGGAGGTGGGACTGAGCCTGGTCAGGCATGGCCAAATCTATCAGGCAATCAAAGAAGAGCACGAAGAACATGGTTATCCTATCGGGGCGCTTTGCAAGCTGGCCAATGTAACACGGGCGGCTTACTACAAATGGCTCCATAGAGGCACTCCTGCTTATGAGAAGGAAAACGAGAGAATCACTGATGAGATCGAAAAGATCCACATGGAGAGTCCGGATAAAGGGTACAGAAGAATACGTGATGATCTGGACAGGTATCACGATATCAAGGTAAATGACAAGCGGGTACTGCGGATCTGCCGGAAGAAAGGTATCAAATCAACGATCAAGTATTCAAACAACGGTTGTACCCGGCAGGCGGCAAACCCTCAGTTCATCGCAGAAAACATCCTGAGCAGAGACTTCACAGCAGAGTTTCCGAATCAGAAATGGCTGACAGACGTCACGGAGTTCAAGTATTATACAGGGATCGAGGTCCATAAGGTTTACTTGAGTGCCATTCTCGACCTGTATGACCGGAGGATTGTATCATACGTTATTGGGGACTCAAACAATAATTCGCTGGTATTCACTACGTTTGATACAGCCATTACAGAGAATCCCGGAGCTAAGCCTCTGTGCCATAGTGACCGGGGGTTCCAATACACCAATCGGGTCTTTCACGCCAAGCTTGAAGCCGCAGGTATGACCCAGAGTATGTCCAGGGTCGCCAAATGCATTGACAATGGCCCAATGGAAGGATTCTGGGGCATTCTGAAGCGAGAGAGATACTATGGCAAACGTTTCACCGACAGAGATACTCTTGTAAAAATGATCGAGGATTATATCTTTTACTATAATAACAAACGGTTGCAGCGAAACTTAGGTGTTCTTACACCAATGGAGAAACACAAACGTTATCTGTCGGCAGCATAAAAACTGCCATCAGATAGAGATCTGATGGCAGAAAGTTCTTTTTACTTTTTTAGTTGTCTACTTGACGGGGAGCGGTTCATTTCCGCAGCCTGATTTTAATTGTCTTTCTTTACAGCCGCTCGGCCTTCTCGATATCCAGGAAATACTTGTAGGTATCCACGGTCAGCTCACCGCAGGCAGCTTCATC
>CADAQV010000265.1 GCA_902790095.1 uncultured Lachnospiraceae bacterium
GTAAATGCAAGACAGCGTCTCTATGATCTATTTGCAAAGCCGGACTGTTGTGAGCGACCGATCTTCGCAAGGAAAGTGGCGCCGCGAAGCCGACCACGAATCTATAGGAGGCGAGAGCGGCGTCCAAATTTTCCGCAGCGAAGTGAGGGTAGCGAACTCTGTCCTGCGTGCAAATGATCATAGAGACGTTTACAACAATAACAGGGGCTATTTTGCTATTTTTTTTTCAGTTTGAAAATGTGAAGATTTTGTGATAGAATACCTTGAATTGCGTGCATAAGGGAAAAAGATATAATCATGAAGAAGATAATAGAAAAAATCGAGGAGATCGTTCCCAAGTACAGCTGGATATACCTTATCGCGGCCGTTACCATTAACGGTATTTCCTATTTCGGGCTGAGGCTTCTTATCACACCTTCAAAATACTACGATCTTTCGACGCCGCTCGATCATAAGCTCCCACTTTTGCCGGTATTCATAATACCTTATTTTCTGGCCTTTGCCCAGTGGGTGGTCGGATATATAATCATCGCAAGAGAGTCGAAAGCGGTATGTTCGCGCATCATGACAGGAGAGATAATAGCAAAGATTTTTTGCTTTTTCTTTTTTTTGTTTCTCCCGACGACCATTTCCTACAGACCTGACAAGGTCCTTGGAGATGACATATTGTCATGGATGACAAGCTGGCTTTTCAGAATAGATGCTCCTACAAATCTGTTCCCATCCATACACTGTCTTGAAAGCTATGTGGTGGTAAGAGGGGCTCTCAGCTGCAAAAAAGTCGGAAAGCCGTATATCATCATCATGGCGATCTTTTCGGTATTTGTATTTGCATCGACCGTTCTTTTAAAACAGCATTTTATAGTGGACTTTTTCGGTGCTGTGGCGGTTGCGGAAGCAGGCATGTTCCTTGCCCGTTTCGTTCCGTTTGTAAAGAAGGCACAAGAGGTATAGAAATTGAAGAAAAAGGTTTTCTGGGCAGTGGCCTTTGTAATTATCGCTGCCCTGAGCATTTGGGCGGTCACGTCTCAAAACAAGGCGTTCTCGTTCAAAAGCTTCACAGAGTATGTAAGAAATGCCAATCCTTATTATATGACGGCGGCAGTCCTTTCGGCGGCCGGCTATATATTCTTCGAAGGTGCGGCAATTCTCGTTCTTTTAAAAGGGTTTGGTTATAAAAGAACAAACGCGCAGGGCACGCTGTATTCGGCGGCAGATATCTACTTTTCCGCCATTACTCCGTCAGCCACCGGCGGTCAGCCCGCATCGGCCTACTTTATGGTAAAGGACGGCGTTCCGAGCGCAACGACCACGGTCGTTCTTTTATTAAACCTCATAATGTATACAACATCCCTTATGGTGGTCGGAGTAGTGGCTGCCATATTCGGGTTTGGCATATTTGCGCATCTTTCGGTGCTTTCCAAGGTCTGCGTGATAATAGGACTTGTTGTTCAGATAATACTGACGCTTGTATTTGTCCTTCTTCTCCGAAGCAGAAGGATCACCGAAAAGATCGGTATAGTGTTACTCAGGTTTTTAAAAAAGATACATCTTATAAGAAATCTCAATAAAAGGATAGAAAAGCTCGACCGCACGATGGATGAGTTTCAGGCTTGTGCGGATGCCATTGCGGATAAAAAGATCGTTCTTGTAAAGGCATTTTTTATAAATCTCGCGCAAAGGATATGCAACATTTCCGTTTCGGCACTTGTTTTCCTTGCCGGAGGCGGAGTCATCCACGATGCCGGTAATATCTGGCTTGCACAGTCATTCGTGGCAATAGGCGCCAACTCAGTTCCCATTCCCGGGGCCATGGGCATCACGGACTATCTGATGATCGATGCCTTCGGGCAGTTCATGGGAGATGATGTGGCCAGTCAGCTCGAGCTCTTAAGCAGAAGCCTTTCGTTTTACATTTGTATTCTTGTATGCAGCATAACCACACTCATAGGATATATCGTGGTAAGAAAAAGGGGTAAGAAATGATAGGATATTTTAATTACACGGAAGTACTCACGTATTTGTCGCTTATATCCGCGTCTTTCGGTATCGTTATCTCACTTAACGGAACCGGACATCCGTATCTCGGCGTGTTCTTTTTGATGTTTTCCGGACTTTGTGACGCCTTTGACGGCAAAGTTGCCAGAATGAAAAAGGACAGGAGTGAAAGAGAAAAGAAGTTTGGTATTCAGATCGACTCTCTCTCAGACCTTGTAGCATTCGGTGTTTTGCCCGGATGCATCGGAAACGCTCTTATAAGAGTAAATCCCGGCCTTTACGAATCTCCCTTCAAGGGCGAGAAACGTTTCGAC
>CADAQV010000266.1 GCA_902790095.1 uncultured Lachnospiraceae bacterium
TCCCTATGCGGGTGATAAGGGCATTAAGCTAAAGGATGTCAGAGACGGCCGTGCATCGATGGATGAGTTCATTTCGCAGATGACGGATGAGGACCTTACCGCCATCGTAAGAGGCGAGGGAATGGGAAGCCCCAAGGTCACATCCGGTACCGCCGCCGCTTTTGCGGGTATATCAAAAAGGTTAAATGAACTTGGAATACCTGCGGTATGCTGCTCCGACGGCCCTTCGGGCATGAGAATGGATTGCGGCACAAGGGCATTCAGTCTTCCAAGCGGCACGCTGCTTTCATGCACATGGAATACGGTGCTTAACAAGGAGCTCTACTCATTGCTCGGCGCAGAGATGAAAAAGAACAGTATAGATGTTCTTTTGGGACCGGGAGTGAATATCCATCGCCACCCGTTAAACGGCCGCAATTTCGAATATTTCAGTGAGGATCCCTTCCTTACGGGAATGGTGGCAACGGCCCAGATAAAAGGCCTTAGGGCTTCGGGCTCGCACGGTACATTAAAGCATTTCTGTGCAAATAATCAGGAGACGAACAGGCATTTCCTTGACAGCGTTGTTTCTGAAAGAGCGCTCCGTGAAATATATCTTAAAGGCTTTGAGATGGCCGTAAAAAACGGTGCCGATTCGGTAATGACCACATATGGCGCGGTAAACGGCACATGGACCGACGGAAGACACGACCTTAATACCTGCATTTTGAGGAATGAATGGGGCTTTAAGGGCATAGTGATGACCGACTGGTGGGCCAATATAGGCGACAAGGGCGGCGAGGTAAATAAGACCGATCTTGCGCGCATGGTAAGGGCTCAGAACGATTTTTACGCGGTATGTCCCGAGGCGGCCGTAAATTCATCCGGCGACAATCTGATGGACTCTTTAAAGAGCGGAGAGCTAAAGAGAGGCCATCTTGCAAGATGCGCCGCAAATATCTGCAGCTTTGCAATGAATACATATGCGATGCAAAGACTTTGCGGTGAAGCCGAAAAAGTTGAGCTTGTCGGATTTGAAGAAACCGAAAATCAGGTTGACCCCACGGCAATAAAGTATTATAAGATATACGACGGTGTCGAGATAGACCTTTCGGATATCTGCACCGACAGGGGCGAAACATATGTGTTTGGTGTCGATGTTGAAAAACGCGGATGCTATTATGCGGAATTGACGGGTTCTTCCGATCTTTCCGAGCTTGCACAGATAAATGTTTTCGTGTATATGCAGGGAATACCCGGAGGGGCGTTCTCGTTCCGCGGCACCGGCGGCGAAGACATGACAGTCACAAGAAAGGTCCTGTTTATAGCCAAGTACGGTATAATAAAGCTGTATTTCGGAAACAGCGGGCTTAAGGCCAAAAAGCTGAAGTTCAGATTCGAAAAGGAAATGTTTGGCATGGACTGGCATGACTATAAAGACTATATTTACGGATGATGACAGATGAAAAAGATTTTTATTGACGGAAGCGAAGGCACCACAGGCCTTCGGATATTTGAAAGATTTGAAAAGAGAGACGATATAGAGCTCCTTAAGATAGACTCTGACAAAAGAAAGGATCCCGAAGAGATAAGCAGATTTATAAATGCTTCGGATATCACATTCCTTTGTCTGCCGGATGCTGCGGCTGTTGAAGCGGTTACATATGTAAAGAATGACGATGTAGTCATCATAGACACTTCCACCGCGCACCGGACGCAGGGAGGCTGGGCTTACGGCTTTCCCGAGCTCTCTCCTTCTCACAGAGAAAAGATAAGAAACGGAAAAAGGATAGCAGTTCCCGGCTGTCATGCGACAGGCTTTATATCACTTGTATATCCCATGGTAGCATCGGGCATCATGCCAAAGGATTATCCTCTTTCGGCTTTTTCGCTTACGGGTTATTCGGGCGGCGGAAAGAAGATGATAGCCGAATATGAATCGGAAGGCAGGGACTTTGAGCTTGATTCTCCCCGTGAATATGCCCTTTCGCAAAAACATAAGCACTTAAAAGAGATGAAGGCGATATGCGGACTTGACAGAGAACCTTTGTTTTCCCCCATAGTGGATTCCTATTACAGCGGAATGCTTGTAACGGTCCCTCTTTATGCGGATATGTTAAAAGACGCTTCGGTAGAGAGTGTTCACGAAATGTTTGAAAAGCATTATGAGGGGGAGCCTTTTATAAAGGTAATGCCTCTCGGCGCGGAAGCGGATACAAGAGGTTTCCTCGGAAGCAACAATTTGAGCGGCTTTGACGGCCTTCAGATCTTTGTCACCGGAAATGAAGAAAGAATACTTCTTTCATCGCGTTTTGACAACCTTG
>CADAQV010000267.1 GCA_902790095.1 uncultured Lachnospiraceae bacterium
TGCCGCTTCCTTTGCCGCCTCAAGATTGATCTCTTTATAGAAACTGTATCTGTCCTTTTTGGCCTCCGCCTTGCCGCTGTTTACATCAATTGAAACAAGGGCTTCTGTCTGTTCTATGACGAGATAAGCCCCCGACTTCATCCATGAGACCCTGCCCTTTACTTCGGCAAAAAGGGAAGACAGAGAAAGAAGGCTCTTTAACGGATATGTATCTGTATAGAGCTTTACATCGCATAGTTCAAGTACATCCTTCCAACAGCAGATATCATCATATATATCCTTATCATCCGTGATGATCTCTGTCAGCGCATCGCATTTTTGATCTCGCAAATATGTAAGATATGACGCAGGAGGCGAATACAAAAGAGACGGCGCTGTGCGAAATGCTGCATTCTCTTTTATGCCGTCAAATGCAGCCTTTAACCTTTGCGCATCTTTTATGACCGTTTCCGGACCGGCTGGGCCGGCATTGGTCCTGATGATATATGAATACCCTTTTTCTTCGGTGAGCGCTTCGGTTATGATCTGCTCTTTCTCATCGATACCTTTCAGTTTCTTGCTTGTATGTATCTTATTTTCGGTATCATTTATAAGTACGGTGTACTTTCCCGAGATATTCAGCTTTCCGGATACGGCGGCGGGTTTTATTCCCATATCTTCCTTTACAACTCTTACCACAAGTTCGTCGCCTTCGTTTATAAGCGCTTTCCCCTGTTTTTTGGTAAAGATCGTATTTTCATCCATCTCGGAAAAAGGCAGATAGGCATTTCTGTCGGCCCCGATATTTACAAATGCAGCGCCTATGTTTTGTCTGACATCCTTGCAGCGGCCGATAAACAGCTGACCGATTGAAGGCCTGCCGGTAATCTCATGATGAAGTATCTCAATGCATTTGTTATCTTCAAAAAGCAGGCTTAAGATGTCATTTCCTCTTTTCAAAATATAGCATTTCATATCAGTCACTGCCTATCTCTTCTCCCATATCAAGAAGAGTGATAAATTCACCTTCCGCATTTCTTGAATACATTTCTTTCCTGTGGATCGTATATGAAAACCGTGGAAGGCTAAGACCCGAATGATCAAATAGTGCCTCCATGAGAGTATCGGGCCTCAGATTGTCCATACTGCAGCATGAAAGCCTTACCTTCAGTCCTTTTTCATATGCCTCTCCGTAATAGATGCGCGGTCTGATATCTATCTCGCTTATTCCGCTCTTGGTCTCCTTTTTTATCATTATGCAGTCCATGGCATAAAAAGGCTCCCATATCTTCTTAGGGTCTGCGGCCGATAAAAGCTCGTCCTTAAATTCTATACGGTAATCGGCGGCGGCAAGTATTGCCATGCCGGGTTTTGCATCATCCGGAAGCCTTCTGTAACCTGTCACTATTATTCCGGGGACATTCTGAGAGTTGATCTTTTTTATCATCGTTTCCGAATCAAGCGTGGATGCGACCTCAATATCCATATATTCGCCTTCGCTCGTTATGCCAAGCCCAAGGGGCTGCGCAAAGGACATTATCTGATGGGGAGAATATCCGCCCGAATAACATATATCCACTTCGGCCCTTCTCATGACCTTCTGAAAATATCTCATTATATCGAGATGGCCGATGAATTTAAGCTCTCCCCATTTTTCAAATCTTATTCTTATCTTCATAACATATACCGCCGCCAAAGACTAATGCCCCACAGCCGGAGCATCCCATCTTACAGTTTGCCGTAGTGATCTCTTTTTGTGCTTTCTGCCATTCATTCCAAAGGAATCTCTTTGTAACACCTACATCCAGAAAATCCCATGGCAGGATCTCGTCAAAGGATCTTTCCCTTGTGTTGTAAAAGTCTACCGAGATATTGCATTCCTCAAATGCCTCTTTCCAAAGATCGTATCTGAAATGATCCGACCACGAACAGAATCTGCATCCAAGCTCGTATGCCCTGCGTA
Organism: uncultured Lachnospiraceae bacterium; assembly: GCA_902790095.1. GTDB lineage: Bacteria > Bacillota > Clostridia > Lachnospirales > Lachnospiraceae > UBA4292. The sequence goes on from CADAQV010000267.1 coordinate 1,943, forward strand.
CTGCCCTGCAAAGTCTTCTGTCGCCCCTCGCAAGCACACCTTCAAGTTCTGTTGCATCAGCCTCATGCCAGTTATACTTAAGGCTCTTTCTGTTGCGCATCTCGTTAAAGACGCCGCGTACATAATATGCCTTGTTTATGAATTCTTCCCTTGTATTCATCTTTGCCCACTGAAAGGGCGTGAAGGGCTTTGTGACGAAGAATGATGAGCTTGCGACTATCTGTACTTTTCCGTTTCTTTTATCCTTCGGTATCTCATAATATCTTTCAGATACCTTTTCCGAAAGATATGCTATTCCCGCCATGTCCTCTTCGGTCTCTGTGGGGATACCCAGCATAAAATAAAGCTTTACCCTG
>CADAQV010000268.1:0-2297 GCA_902790095.1 uncultured Lachnospiraceae bacterium
AGGGGCAGGAACCCATATGTCGAGATCACCCTTGTCCATTCAAATGTCGAAGGAAACGGTGCGGGTGAACAGATCGTCAGGGCACTAAAATATCTTGACACTCTCGGTATGGACTGTATCATCCTTGGCCGCGGAGGCGGAGGCGCAAACACGCTTTTCGGCTTCAATGAGGAGATAGTTGCAAGGGCAATGTTTGAATGTGAAACGCCCATCATATCGGCTGTCGGCCACGAAGGTGACTGGACCATCGCAGACCTTGTTGCGGATCTTCGAGTATCAACGCCTTCCATGGCGGCGGTAAAAGCGGTCTTTTCACTTGAAGATGCTCTAAAAAGACTTGAAACCGGCCGCAGTAGCCTAAATAGGCAGATGTCATACAGCCTTGATAAAAGAATGTTAATGCTTGACGCGGTCTATAACCGTTTGCAAAGCACAGGGCCTGCCGTCATCCTTTCAAAGAAGGAAAAGCAGCTTCTTGAATATGAAAAAAAGCTTCAGGAATTAAACCCTGTACATGTTTTAAAAGAAAGAAAACAGAGCCTTGCAGTATTCGAAAAAAATATCAAAGATTCGATGCTAAAGATGCTCAGTGAAAACCTGAGATATCTTGATGAAACCGAAAAATACCTGCCGGAGAGGATGGCACTTTTGATAAGCGAGAAGAGGTCTTATCTTAAACTTGCATCACTTTCTTTAAGTTCGGGTATGGAAAATATAATGCTTGGCAGTAACAACAGGTTTGCCGTTCTGTGCGCAAAGCTTGATTCACTGTCTCCCTTAAAAAGGATTTCGGGCGGCTATGCATATGTTTCAATGAACGGAAAGCCTGTGCTTTCCGCAAAGGATCTGCAAGCGGGTGATAAGGTTTCAATGGCACTTTCGGGCGGAAGGGCAGAGCTTACGGTAGATGCGGTCTCGCAGGAAGAAAACAGCTAGGGAGATAAACATGAACATAGATGAATCATTTAAGGAACTTGAGACAATAGTTTCGCGTATGGAAAACAATCCTCAGTCGATAGAAGAAGCACTGGCTGATTATGACAAGGGCATGGCTCTTGTAAAATCACTCAAGTCAGAGCTTTCGGGCATAGAAAAAAAGATAAAAGTCATCAACGCCGAAACAGGCGAAGAAGATGAAATGTAAGGAGATATGCGATGACCGGAGAATCAGAATTTACAGTTGGTTCGCCTGAACTTATGGACCGGATCATAAAAGAATATCTTCCGGAAGAAAAAGGCTTTCAAAAGATCATTTTTGAAGCCATGAATTACAGCGTATGTGCAGGCGGAAAAAGGATCCGCCCGCTTTTGATGTATGAAACATACAGGGCATTTTGCGGAAGAGAAGAGGTTATACGCCCTTTTCTTGCGGCAATGGAGATGATCCATACATATTCACTGGTCCATGACGATCTTCCGTGTATGGACAACGATCTTTACAGAAGAGGTCTCCCCACGACATGGAGCAAATTCGGCGAAGACATGGGCGTTCTGGCGGGTGATTCTCTTTTGGGATATGCCTTTGAAACAGCTTTGAAAGGCTATTCGTCAATCAATGACAAGGATGCCTTTTTTAAAGCGCTTAAGATACTTGCCGAAAAATCAGGCTGCTACGGGATGCTGGGCGGCCAGGTCGTTGATGTCGGCCTTACCGGAAAATCCATGACAAAAGAGCAGATGTTTTTTGTATATGAACTGAAAACATCTGCCCTGATAGAATGCTCCATGATGATCGGCGGCGCTTTAGCCGGCGCAGATGATAAAAGGATCACTGCTCTTGAAAGCATTGCTTCCAAAGTGGGGCTTGCTTTCCAGATAAAGGATGACATACTGGATGTAACGGGAGATGAGGCCGTCATCGGAAAGCCTGTCGGCAGCGACCAAAAGAACAATAAAACCACATATGTTACGGTCTACGGACTTGAAGCTGCCGAAAAAAAAGTAACAGAGCTTATGGATGAAGCATCGGAAGGCCTTTTTGAACTTGGATGCGATACATCTGTTCTTAAGAGTATTTTTGACAGTCTTGTATACAGAAATCATTAAAAGGAAGTTTTTATCATGCTTCTTGACAGAATTGAAAAAACGGGGGACATCAAGCAGATATCCCCTTCGGAATACGAGCAGCTGGCAAGAGAAATAAGGAGCTTTCTGCTTGAAAAGACCAGTAAGACGGGCGGGCATTTGTCCGCCAATCTTGGCGTAGTCGAACTCACAATGGCTCTTCATCTTTCCCTCGATCTGCCTAAGGATAAGATCGTATGGGATGTGGGACATCAATGCTATACCCATAAGAT
>CADAQV010000268.1:2319-3463 GCA_902790095.1 uncultured Lachnospiraceae bacterium
TCTTTCATGGCTGCCTCAGCGGTTTTCCCAAAAGGCACGAGAGCGACTGCGATTCCTTCGGTACCGGGCACAGCTCCACATCAGTTTCTGCGGCACTCGGCCTATGCGTTGCAAGAGATCTTAAAGGTGAAGACCACAGCGTGGTTGCGGTAATAGGAGACGGAGCATTATCCGGCGGTATGGCATATGAAGCCATAAACAATGCCGCCGAGCGAAAGACAAATCTCATAATTGTTCTTAATGACAACAATCAGTCCATTTCTCCGAGTGTGGGCGGTATGAGCAAATCTCTTGCGAAGCTTCGCACTTCGTCCGCATATAATGATATAAAGACGAATATCGCATCCGGCATCAATTCCATTCCGAAGGTCGGAAGCGGTATATACCAGACCATAAGCAACACAAAAAAGACCATAAAGCAGGGTGTATTAAAGCAGGGCATGCTCTTTGAAGAGCTTGGCCTTACTTATCTTGGGCCGTTTGACGGACACAACGTACCCGTTATGGTAAATGCCATTAATCAGGCAAAAAAAGTCAAAGGACCCGTGCTTGTACACGTTCTCACCAAAAAGGGCAAGGGTTATTTCCCTGCAGAAAAGAATCCATCAAAGTATCACGGCATAGGATGCTTTGATGTAAAGAGCGGCAAAGAGGATGCCAAAGACAGGATCGATTATACAGCAGTATTTTCAAACGCTCTGTTAAAGCTCGCCGCAAGTGATGAAAGAATAGTTGCCATCACCGCAGCCATGGCTGACGGAACCGGGCTTTACGAATTCAGCAAAGAGTATCCCGAGAGATTTTTTGATGTGGGAATAGCGGAAGAGCATGCCGTTACCTTTGCTGCAGGGCTTGCAGGGGCAGGCATGAGACCCGTTGTGGCCATTTACTCAAGCTTTTTGCAAAGAGCATATGACCAGATACTTCACGATGTATGCATTCAGGATCTGCCGGTCATATTTGCGATAGACAGAGCGGGTATCTCAGGCCCGGACGGTGAGACTCATCAGGGTATATATGACCTTTCATATCTGTCATCCATACCAAATCTTACCATCCTTGCGCCAAAGAACAGATGGGAGCTTGAGGATGCCCTTGAATTTGCCGTTTCATATGATCATCCGATAGCTATAAGATATCCAAA
>CADAQV010000269.1 GCA_902790095.1 uncultured Lachnospiraceae bacterium
CGATTACGGGACAGGTTACTCAAATGTATCAAATCTTTTGAGATATATGCCGAAGGTCGTTAAGATAGATCGCACGCTGCTTAGCGGCATACAGGATAAACCTCAGAAAAAGCATTTTGTAAAGGATGTCATAGATTTCTGCCACCAGAATAACATGCTTGCCCTCGCAGAAGGCGTTGAGACCGCTGCAGAGCTTCAGATGGTCATATTCCTGGGCGCGGATCTTATTCAGGGTTTTTACACGGGGCGTCCCTCATCCGAGCCGTTAGAAGACATAAGCGAAGAACTTAAGAGCGAGATCGAAAAATACATTAGAGAGCGCGAGGACGGAGCCATTCGTTACAGCTACGAAACAGGCAAGACGAACCGCGTTACTCTTGCAAATCTTATGCGTGCCGGCTTTACGGACATACTTGTCAAAGGCAAAAATGTCATATACAAAGATGTTTCGATTATAGGAGCACCGGGCCAGAATACGGATATGTTCCTTGCCATAGAAGACGGTTATACAGGCAGGCTGGATCTTGACAATGTGTATTTTACCGCACCTTCAAGATATCAGTGTATTGAGCTTGGCGAAAACGTAAATCTTACCATTACTCTTAAAGGAAACAATATCTTAAGGCTTGGCGGGATACATGTTCCCGAAAGCTCAAGGCTTACTTTCGAGGGTGACGGATGTCTTGAGATCATTCTTGAAAAACCCGGTTTTGGTATAGGGGCATGGGATAACGAAAAATGCGGAAGGCTCATCTTCGACCAGGACGGCGAGATAAAGATCGCTTCCAAAGGAAAGAAAGGCATATGCATCGGAGCGGGTCTTGGTGGCAGCATAGAGATCAAGAGAGGCAAATATGTTCTTGATTGCGGAGGCACGGAATGCGTCGGTGTAGGGTTCTTCGACGGAAACGATCATATCGATATCGCGACATGCCTTCTTGAAATAAGAATGAGCGCTTCAGTGTCCTGCGGGATAGGCAGCATAAAGGGCAATGCGGATGTATTCATTACGCGAAGCACCACCTCGATAATAGGAGGAGGGGATAAGAACGCGGGAATAGGAACGATATACGGAGATCTGGCGTTGATCAGGACCCACAATGCAAATCTGGAGCAGAACGTCCGTGCGTATGAGGCGCTATGCCTTGGCGCCATGCACGGAAGATCCGAATTAAAGATAGAAAGCAGCAGGCTCAGCTTAAGTATAAGCGGCGAAAAGGCACTTGTTATCGGAGGCATGAACGGCGACGTGAAGGCAGGCATAATGGACAGCGATATTACCATCACGGTAAATAATGAACTCGCCTGCATGTGCGCATGTTCGCCCGAGGATATAGATATCGTAATGCAGCCCGGCAGAGTGGCCATTCTCACACTTTGCGGGAAAAGCGTTGATACCATGACAGCCGTTAAAAAACAATGATCCATTGATATTCATTCCGTCCTGCAAAAGGCATCCGGCCGGCGCAGGACGGAATTTCTTTGCTTTTATTTCAAGAAAAATCTTGACAAAAGGCCTGCAATATGATACTTTAAATCGGCAAAGCATAAAAGCGTTAATGCGTTAATGCAAAAAAGCAAAAGGAGAAGAGAAAAATGTTGGTTTTCACAGTTATTCTGCTGGTATGCTTCTTCGCGCTGATGATCGGTGTCGGGTTTTATACAAGAAAGCGTGCCACGGATGTTAACGGATTCGTACTCGGAGGCAGAAGCGTCGGCCCCTGGCTTACAGCATTCGCTTTCGGTACATCTTATTTTTCGGCGGTAATCTTTGTCGGATACGCCGGACAGTTCGGATGGAACTTCGGTCTTGCATCCACATGGGCAGGCCTTGGAAACGCCTTTATCGGCTCACTTCTTGCATGGAACATCCTCGGAAGAAGAACAAGGATCATGACACAGCACCTTGACGCAAAGACAATGCCCGATTATTTCGGAAAGAGATTTGCTTCAAACGGCCTTAAGATCGCCGCATCTATCATAGTGTTCATATTCCTGATCCCTTACACCGCATCACTTTACAACGGCCTTTCAAGTCTTTTCGGTCTTGTGTTTGACATTCCCTACTGGGTAGTCATCCTTGTAATGGCAGTTCTTACCGGCGTATATGTCATCTTTGGCGGATATATGGCAACAGCCATAAACGATTTCATTCAGGGAATGATAATGCTCATCGGTATCGTTGCGGTCATCCTTTCGGTAGTAGGTGGCAACGGCGGCCTTGTTGAGGCAACAAAGAGTCTTGCGGCAATAGAAGGCGATGCAGGCTGGCAGGGCGCTTACTCATCG
>CADAQV010000270.1 GCA_902790095.1 uncultured Lachnospiraceae bacterium
TGGCTCTTCCGTCTCTTTTACAGGATCTGTCTCCGATATAGGTTCTGTTTCTGTTACAGGTTCCGGCCTAAGATCCGTATCCTTCGTCTCCTTCCTAGTCTCGTCATTTTTTTGCGTTTCCGACTCAGTATCAGTCTTTGGCTCTACGTCCATGGAAGTGACCGTATTTCCTTCTGCAACTGATTCTGTTGCGCCGGGCGAGGGAACATCGCTTCTTGAACAGCCTGCTGCCAAAAGCATAGTTGCCGCAAATACAGCCGATGATCTTCTTATGTTCTTCTTCCTCATATTCTTCCTCCTTAATTTACACTAAGTAAAGCGCCCATAAATACGGGCACGCCCGTCCGGGTATCCAGGATCATATATACAAACGGCCTGTCAAGGTGAACTTCATATATCTCTGAAGCGGGCGGCGCCGCACTCTTTGACACTTCAACCGCTGTCACGGCCGCTGCCTTTGTACCTTTTTCATCCACCTTTACATATGTCTTGTGGATGACCTTGTCGACTTTGTAGGCGCCTGATGATGAAAACATTTCTGAAAGATCGCACCCTGCCTCAAAAGGAAGGTTCATTCCCATCTCTTTAAGGCTCTTTGAAAGTTCATTTTCGTATTCACATGAAAATGCGGGAAGCCATGCATCCACCGAAATATCATCGCCTCTTTCGGCATTTTTGACCAAAGCTGTAAGCTTTTCATTTGTAAGGCCGCCAATGTAATCTGTAATAGATGTTCCTTCCGATGGCAAAAGCGCAGCAAATGCATATCTGTGTCCTTCGTAATACTTAATAAAGCCTGTTGTATCTTCGTCATGAAGATATATATTCTCTTTGGATTTAAGCATCCTTACGGTCTGAGTTTTTCCATTTGATGCATAAAATTCTCCGTCATGATCTATCTGAGAATCCTGATATTCCTTTTCCCATTTAGCCTGAAATGCTATGGCATTTATCAAAAGAAGAACTACGTTGTCATCGATCTCATTTAGTATCTGAGGGATCATTCCGTCCGTCTTTTCATTCACCCAGCTGTTGATCCTGTCAAGCGAGCTTGCAAGATCTACCTTGTTTATTTCTGCGTCGTAGTATTTTTTAATGCTATCTATGAAGCTTTCTTTAAGCTTTGAATCATCTCCATTTGACTCCACCCACACGGAATTTGCGTTTTTAAAAAGATCCGGTCCGTCTTTATCTGTCAAAGAGGTATTAACATACTTATTAAAAGCGGAAAGGTTATCTGTTCCGGCAAGAACGGAAAGCATCTGCGAAAGCGTCTCTCCCGCCGCTCCGTTAGCAGTCATGCCAAGAGCCGTGGCCACAGACTGCGGCGAAACGAACACGTTTTTATCACCTGCCGCCGCAGCTTCTTTTTTAAACAGCTCCACGCCAAAGGATGCGATGCCGCCCAGGATCGTTTCCTTATCCTTTTCATCCTGCGCAGGGTCAGAGGTCGTTATATCTTCTGTGGCGGGCTCGGTCTCAAAAAAGCTAAGTTCTCTCCAGTCGGCTATGCTCTCATCACCATAGTATTCATCCGACAACACTTCCACATCATATATTTTATTAAACTGTGCCGGATAGCTTTCCATTAGTAAACCGTCAAATGTTATTTTTAAGAGCATTCCCTCCTTCGGTTCTTTCTTTTCCGCAACGTATGATGAGGGCATTGAAACATACTCATGTGCGAAGGAGCTGCCCTCCAGTGTCTGTACAAACATTACGGCATTTGAAACCTTTATTACCACCGCCTGAACACTCACTTTCTTATCTGTTGCTCCGGGAGCGCTGCTGCTCCTGCTGCAGCCGGAAAATATAAGTAAGAGACTCATGCTGATGCATATAAGAGAAACGATTCGTTTTGATTTTGTATGTTTATTCATAATTTCCACCTCCTGCTATAATTTACTACCATATGTCAAAACCCTATACTCGATCTTAGGATCTATATATACTACAAATGTCACCTTCCATTTTGGCGCACCGATCGAATCGTCTTTTTCCGTTGATTGAAGAAGAGCATCAACAAAGATCAGGCGATTCTGATCTGCATATGTTTTGTAGTTTGGATATTCTGCATAAGCTTTTTTACAGCGTTCATTATACTCTTCGTCATAGTCGGCCATCCACATCACCATTAAACTGCTGTTTCTTTCATCCCGGATGTAATCCATAACGGATTTCTGTGCTGCCATGTAGTCGTTTTCGGTTATTTTTTCATAATAATACGGGTTGTATATTTCATTTGACCACTCGGTGCTTTCTGCGGCCAGCTCGGTTTCTG
>CADAQV010000271.1 GCA_902790095.1 uncultured Lachnospiraceae bacterium
TCTCGGAAAGTATCTCCCAAGGATGATCGTATTTGAAAAAAAGAGGCGCGGCCATAGTGTGTGCCGTATCAAAAAGCTCTGTATTTTTAACTCCCATGTTTTACTCCTTATCTCCCTTTGGATCTTGATGCATAGAAAGGCCTGATGGCATTAAATCTTGCCGATATAAGACCCGGCTGCTGAATTTTTTTTACACCGGCCGTTCTTGCAGAAATGAATGATGCAAGTTTCTTTTCATATTCTTCGGGTGTTATCGACCCGTCCGCCACATAGGACAATCCCTTTTCCCAGCTTGCCGTCATCTCTGCATCAAGCATTTTGGGCATCGAACAGAGAACGACTTCATATAAAAGCTCTCCGAAATATGTGGGCGTGAATATCTGTGTCTTGTTATTTAAGGAAAGATACTGGTTCGTGACAAGTTTTTTAAGGATCTCCGCTCTTGTCGCGCTGGTACCTATACCGCTGCTCTTTATCAAAGCACGAAGCTCCTCGTCCTCTATCAGCTGCCCTGCATTTTCCATGGCAAGGATCAAAGATCCCGAATTATACCTTGAAGGAGGGGAAGTCTCACCCTCTTTTTTATTGAATCCCTTAATTCCGATCTCATCGCCCTTTTTAAGGCCATCAAGGCATTTTAACATCTCGGGATCGTTTTTGATGTCCTGATCTTCCTCTTCGGCATCCTTTTTTGGCGCCGCCGAAGGTATCCCGGCCACTTTCAGATATCCCTCTTTTTCAAGCGTCTTAAACGAAGCCGTAAAAAGTTCCGTATGGCTTTCATCCGGACTTACTTCTACCGAAAGGCTGATCTTTTTATATTCTGCGGGCGGATAAAAGATCGCAAGAAATCTTTTTACTATAAGATCATAAACGGCCCTTGATCTGTCGCTCAAGGATGAAAGAGCACCAAAGCCCTGCCCTGTCGGGATGATAGCATAATGGTCCGTTATCTGCTTGTCATTTGTATATTTGGAATTTGCAATGCCCCTATAGCTTCCCATTTCCAGGACCTCTTTCGCATTTTCCGAAAGCGGCCCGTATGCGGTCAGGCCTCTTAGATTTTTTTCTATTTCCTTTGCAACGGCCGTCGAAAGAACTCTGGCATCTGTTCTCGGGTATGTCACAAGCTTCTTTTCGTATAATTCCTGTATGACCGCAAGCGTCTGATCGGGACTTATTTTAAACCTCTTTGAACAGTCATTCTGTATCTCCGCAAGATTATACAGTAAAGGAGCATTCTTTTTCTCCTTCTTTTTTTCAATTCCGGATATACGGCCGCATTTTGCGCCGAGCAAAAAAGATATGAGTTTGTCGGCATCCTCTTCCTTTAAAAAACCGTTGTCCTTATAAAGACCCGGATGAGCATAAAAAAGGCTTTTTTCATTTACCTTCCAATCACACGTGACCGTCTTTTCATCGCCTATGACAAACTGCCCCAATATGCGGTAAAAGACCGTTTTTACAAAGTCCCTTATCTCCCGCTCGCGTCTTACCACCATGCCGAGAACGCATGTCATTACCCTGCCTATTGAAAGAACAACATACTGTTTTCCAAGCTCTTTGCTTACCACGGGCCCAAATTTAAGTGAAAGGAGCCTTGAAAAATTGATTCCCATGAGATAATCTTCCTTGGCGCGAAGATATGCGGACGCTGCAAGGTGATCGTATTCTGAAAGATCCTTTGCCGTATTTATACCCTTAAGGATCTCTTCCCAGATGACGACAACGAATAATCAAATCATTTTCTTCGGCAACGAACAGCTTGCCCAAGGCATTAAAGCCAGTACACCAATTTTTGACGCCATAATTGAAAATCATTATCAAATTTGCGCGCTCGTTCTACCCGCCGCCCACGTTCGCAAACCATTCCCCATCGCCCTTCAGGCTCAAAAAGCCGGCATTCCGATTCACTACGTCGCTAAAGCCGCCAAACTTCTCCCAATCATCGAACAGTATCACCCACAACTCGGCGTACTAGCCGCTTTCGGCAAGCTTGTTCCAGATAGCGCCATTAACGCTATACCTGGCGGCATTATTAATATTCACCCTTCTCTCCTACCAAAATATCGCGGCACTACCCCAATCGAAAGCGCATTGCTAAACGGCGATCAAACTACTGGCGTGTCTATCATGCGCCTCGTTAAAGCTATGGACGCCGGCCCGCTTCTTGCCCAGGCCGAAGTCGAAATTACCCCCGAAACCACCAAACAATCGCTCTACGAACAACTCGCCGCCAAAGGCACCGAATTATTACTACAAGTTTTACCTGGAGCCCT
>CADAQV010000272.1 GCA_902790095.1 uncultured Lachnospiraceae bacterium
ATTGCGGATATGTCATCCTGGCCGTCACAGTCTATTGAAATGGTTATATCGCATTTATCCTTTGACTCTAGAAGCCCTGCAAGCACAGTGCTTTGATGGCCGCGGTTTCGGCTCTGTGAAAGGCCGGTGAAATGTTCGTCCTGATCTGCCAGACCGCATATTATGTTCCACGTACTGTCCTTGCTTCCGTCGTTTACAAAAACTATCCTTGAAGCGTCATCTATCTTACCTTTGCCGATAAGAAGCTTTAGTTCATCAAGAAACAACCCGGAAGTTATCGGAAGGACTTCTTCTTCGTTATAACATGGAATTATTACATACAAAACCGGTAACATAAAATTCTCCTTAGAAACGATGTGATCCTCCGTGGCCGCCGCCGAAGCCGCCTCCTCTGCCACCGCCGCCGCCTTTGCTTCTTGGCGAATATCTCTTAGATGATGATACCATCAGGGCATGCGCGTTTTTAAAAAAAATACAATTCCCCGCGCCTTTGAGCATCTTCAAATTGTCCATCTTTCGATTCCCGTGAAGCAGCTTTACTGCAAAGAAATTTATAAGCAGCGCGAATATAAGCGCCAGGCAGATATTGCTCGCCGTCTGCATGGGCGAATCTATTCTGCTGCCCTTGTAGGTTTTAAGGATCTGTGAAAAAGCGACCCTTGCGCATTCGGCATATTCACCCCTTGAAGCATACTTATATACGTTGTCGGCTATGGTATCGCATTTTCCTTTGGAAACTTTGTTACCTATTTCACCGTTAACATATACAGTAAGCTCTCTCTGCCACATATCTATGCAGAATACTGCCGCGCTGCTTTCCCCGAAAAGTTCATAGCATTTTTTTTCTGCCGAATAATATGAAGAATTGGTAGTCGCGCATGAATAAAACAGGACATTCCCGTACTGACCGAGTTCAAACATTGCTTCTTTAAGACTTTCAAACTCAGCATCGCTTGAAATAAGCCCCTGATCGTCAATAATGGTCACCTGATAGGCATCTGCCTGTGTGCTTAATGCAGGGATGAACAAAAGGCCCAAAAAGACGAGCAAAACAGCCTTGAATAAGCTAAGCTTTTTAGATACCAAGATCATCCCCTCCCTTCCTTACAAAGGTTCTCGGCTGGCGCGAACTTAATACATTATATGATCTGATCAGTGATATGAGCGATACAAGTATTGCAAACACCGAAACGAAGCATACAATATAGTACCACATATCATCCACCGGCGCTATCCAGACTACCAATGTTGCCGCAAGGAACACGATCACAGATACGATATTACCGAATCTGTCATTTATCTCAAAAGCATCCTTCATCTGATTCTGTGCCAGGAACATATATATCAGACCGGCTGCCGCTATTACCGAAATAATGATCTTTCCGATCAGATCTTCATTCCCATAACCTATAAACAGACTGAGTATCTTTCCCCTAGTGGAATAAAGAAGAAATAACGCAACTATACCGGCTGTTGCAATGGCATTTCTGCCCGACTCACTGATCTTCTTTTTCTTTACATATCTTGGGTCGCCGTAGATAATGGCCGAGCTCTTATCGATAATGCTTTTTACCTGGTGCTTGTATAGAATCAGCACCAAAAGCTCTAAAAGCGTACAGATATAAACAAGCGTCTGCGGCTTTATCGTAAACAGCATCTGGAGCAGGAAAAACAGCGGGACCGTCGTTATAAGTGAGCCCAAAATAAACTTCCAGGGTTCTATCGGAATATCGGCATACATTCTTCCCGTCTGACCGTTTATAGTCGCAAAGCTCATTCGCCCGTGTCTTTTGATCGACAAAAACCACACCGGCATCATGGACGATCTGATCTCTCTGACACCTGTATTGAATCTGGAAGAAAGATTGGGGTCGTTTTGGGTCTGCTCTATGCTGACCCTTGAAAATTCCGGAATCTTTTTGGCCTCGTGAAGCGCATACTCGTTTGCCATTCCCGTAGCCTGAGGCCTGTAGATATCGGCATCGACATCCGGAATGTCCCCGTAAAAGCCGTGAAGATATCCTTCCTTGAATTCCTTCTTCTGTGCCATATCATAGGGTGCTATGCATTCGCTTATGTTGTCGGCAAAATTAGATGAGGCATCATGGGTTATTCCGGGATACCTGCCATGGATATCACCCATAAGATCATAATGTTCGGTGATTATATAATCGCCCATTCTGTACGATCTTTTTCCTGTAAGACGGAAGGGGCCGTTCTGCTCTACATCATATACAAAGTAAGGCATGTAAATGCCCCTGAATTCGTCTAT
>CADAQV010000273.1 GCA_902790095.1 uncultured Lachnospiraceae bacterium
AAGATGGATACACCGGGATTTGGCATAAGAGAATTTATGATAGCTGTAGGCCTGGCTGCAACAGTATTCCCTGTTTTCGAAATAGGAAAGGCTGTTCACAGAATGGCAAGGAAAGAAAACTAAATGAAAACAGTTATGTACAAACTTCCGCAGGATGCGGATAAAGCTTACCCGGCTGCTGCTAAGGCTTTAAAAAACGGGGGCCTTGTCGCATTTCCAACGGAGACGGTATACGGACTCGGCGGAAATGCGCTTGACCCTGCGGCCTCTAAAAAGATATACGCCGCCAAGGGCAGGCCTTCCGACAACCCTTTAATAGTTCACATTGCGGAAAAGGAAAGCTTATATAAGCTTGTGATGGAGGTGCCCGAAAAGGCAAAAAAGCTTATGGACCGTTTTTGGCCGGGGCCGCTTACCATCATCCTTAAAAAAAATGACACAGTACCTTTGGAAACGACAGGGGGCCTTGACACGGTAGCAGTAAGAATGCCCGATCATGAGGTCGCTCTTGAAATGATCCGTGCATGCGGCCTGCCGATAGCGGCACCGTCCGCAAATACATCCGGAAGACCGTCACCCACCAAAGCCGCGCATGTTGCGGAAGATCTTGCGGGGAAAATAGATATCATACTTGACGGGGGAGATGTCGGCATAGGAGTGGAATCGACCATAATCGATCTGTCGGGGGAACCGTGCATTTTAAGACCGGGTTATATAACAAAGGACGATCTTGAGGCTGTAATAGGGCCTGTAGCAATAGATCCCGCTCTTGAAAATATACAGTCAGGCCGTCTGCCTGCCGGTGATTTTAAGCCAAAAGCGCCCGGCATGAAATACCGCCACTATGCGCCCAAGGCCCCTCTTACGCTTGTTACGGGTAGCAGACAGGAGGCAAAAAAGACACTGCTTAAGCTGCTTGCAAAGGCAAAGGCCGAAGGCAAAAGATGCGCAGTTATCTGCGAGTTTTACAAGGATTTTGAAGGAAAGGCAGATGTCATATACGCTCTTGGAAGCAGGGATGACACATTGTCTATTTCCAGACAGATATATGATGTCCTAAGGGATACCGACAGACAAAATGTGGATGCCATCTTTGCGGATGATTTCGGACTCGATTCCGACGGGCATTTTGGATATGCAGTCCAGAACAGACTGATGAAGGCAGCCGGAGGAAAGCTGCTTTAAGGGGGTAAAAATGTTCCCATACAAAAAGATCATATTTGTATGCAAAAGCAATTCTTTTTCAAGCATAATGGCGGAAGCCATTTTAAATCACCTTCAGGAAAACCTTCCCGAAGATAAAAGAATAGAAGTCATTTCCAGGGGAATAATAGTGCTTTTTCCCGAGCCCATAAATCCCAAGGCGGTGACTATCGCCGCAAACAACAATATTACGCTTACCAGAGAGACTTCAAGACAGCTTGAAAAAGAAGACATCACGCCGGATTCGCTTGTTATAACCATGAATGACACGGAAAAAAAGATGATAGAGGAAAGATATCCCGGTATCATGAATCTCTACAGACTCCGCGATTTTTCGGGCGAGGGCGGCGAGGTGATAGAATCCTACGGCGGGGATATACATGAATATCAGACATTGTTTGAACATCTCGATCTTATGATAAAACTGATGATAGAAAAGATTTGGGCAAAGGAGGATCAGTAAGTGAGAAAGATAGCTATAGGATGCGACCACGGTGGTTTCCCTTTAAAGGAAGTGGTAAAGCGTCATTTGGAGGAAAAAGGTTTTGAGGTCATAGATGTAGGGTGTTACACCGCCGCATCTGTCGATTACCCCGAATACGGAAAAAAAGTCGCAAGAGCGGTAACCGGAGGCGAAGCCGAAAAAGGCATCTGCATATGCAGCACCGGTATCGGCATCTCGATGGCTGCAAACAAGGTAAAGGGCGCAAGAGCTGCACTCTGCCACGATCCATACAGCGCAAAGATGACAAGACTTCACAACGACGCCAACATACTTTGCATGGGCGGCCTTGTTATAGGAAACAACCTTGCTCTTGAAATAACGGAAGTATTTTTAAACACAGATTTTTCCGGAGAGGAAAGACATCAAAGACGCATCGATCTTATCGAAGATTAAAGGAGACGTTATGGGAAAAAGAGAGGATTACATCAGCTGGGATGAATACTTCATGGGCGTAGCCCTGCTTTCGTCAAAAAGGTCCAAAGACCCCAACACACAAGTCGGCGCCTGCATAGTAAGCTCCACAAACAAGATAATGTCCGTGGGCTATAACGGAATGCCCC
>CADAQV010000274.1 GCA_902790095.1 uncultured Lachnospiraceae bacterium
GAGGGCAGATGTGGCTTCGTCAAACACCAGAAGCGAAGGGTCCTTCAAAAGTACTCTCGCTATGGATATCCTCTGTTTTTCACCGCCCGAAAGCTTAAGGCCACGGTTACCGACCTCGGTGTCGAGCCCCTTTTCCTGAGATGCTATAAAATCATATATATTAGCCTTTTTGCAGGCCTCTATCATCTCCTCTTCCGTTGCATCGGGATCTGCGTAAAGAAGATTTTCTCTTATGCTGCCGTTGAAAAGATAGGTCTCCTGAGATACAACACCTATCGAAGAACGAAGGAAATTCAGATCAAGCTGTCTTACATCCACGCCGTCAAAGCTTACGCTTCCGCTGCATGCATCATAAAGTCTCGGGATAAGGTTGATGATGGTGGACTTGCCCGAGCCCGAAGGGCCGACTATTGCCATGCTCTTCCCGCTTTCAAGCTTAAAGCTTATATCTTTCAATATCTGCCTTTCGCCGTCATACGAAAAGTCGACATGCTTAAATTCCACCTCGCCCGTATTTTTTGCAGGCGTTACGGGGTTTTCGGGTTGATCTATCTCTATCTCCATATCGAAATATTCAAAGATACGCGAAAACATCGCCATGGATCTCATCCAGTCGACCTGGATGTTTAAAAGCGAGTTGACCGGCATATATGTCTTTCCGAGAAGCGCGACTAAAACGGTGATGTCGCCGACTGTGAGTGATGAATCGTATTTCATCATCAAAACGCCGCCCACAAGATATAAAAGCATCGGGCCGATGCTGGTGACTGTCGAAAGCACGACAAAGAACCATTTGCCGGCCATGCGCTCTTTAATGTTTAGCTTTATCATCCGCTTGTTTACGGATGCGTACCTTTCGTATTCCTGCTCTTCCTTGGAATACAGCTTTACAAGAAGCTGCCCCGAAACCGACATCGTCTCATTTAGTATTCCGTTTACCTCGTCGTTGCACTCCTGCGCTTCACGCGTTAATATCCACCTTGTCTTTCCCGCCCTTCTTGTGGGAAAGACGAAAAGCGGTATGACCGCAATTCCTATAAGCGCAAGGATCCAGTTTTTTTGAAACATCGCAACAAGCGCAAATATCAGAGTTATCGAATTTGACAATATGCTCTTAAAAGTCCCCGTTATGGTCGATTCGACCCCGGAGGTGTCGCTCGTCATTCTGGTTATTATGTCGCCCTGATTATTTGATGTGAAGAATCTCTGCGACATCTTCTGCAGATGCGAATACATCTGGTTCTTCATATCAAAGGTTATGTGCTGCGCTATCCAAGTGTTGATATAACTTTCAGCAACGCCTATTAAGTTGGCCGCAAGCGTCACCCCAAGCGATGCGAGAATAAATGTGACCAAAAGCCCCATATTTCTTCCGATAAGGCCTTCGTCTATTATCTTACCGGTAAGTATGGAGGGCATAAGACTGAAGATCGACGAGACCGCGATGCAGACAAGGACAAGTATGAACTGCTTCCAATATGGCTTAAGGTATGAAAAGACACGGCGAATAAGCGCCCCCGTGACCTTCGGCTGCGCCGCCTTCTCCTCTTCTGTCATAAAGTGGCCTCCCGGCCCTCCCATTCTTCCTCCTGCTGGTGGCATGTATTATTCCTCCATCCTAGGGTATCATTTCTGCAGCATAATTCTTGTTATATTCATCCCTATCGCATACTCGTATTCAACGGATGCAGACAGTTTTTTTATGAGCGTAAGGCTCATCTCCTCTTCTTCGCTAGCCGCTGTTCCGGGCTGGAAGCCGGGGCCTATGCTCCGAAATTCCATGCGGATGTTTTCATCGGTCATATGTATCAAAATGTTGATGTAAGGGTAATCTGTTTTCTGGGCTCTGGTATAAACGGCCATTTCTTCGGCAAGAAGGCCGGCTTTCATGGCAGTGCCCCTCTTTACATCTCTTTCGGCGCAGAACTCTTCGACAAGAGAGCTGACTTCGGAAATGCTGTCGTTTTCATCCATAAATTCAAGATTCAAAAGATTGTCGGCATCCTCCTGTGGAAGCATAAATATGCCAAGCAGCTTCTTTTTTGATCTCTTTTTTATGATGACCACTATGACAAATATCATGGCGGCAGTAAAGAGGGCATTTACCGGATAGGTTATCCAAAGGCCGTCAAGGCCATAGGCAGAGCAAAGGATAAGGCTGAAGAAAATTATCCCGACAAAACCGTCCTGCAGGCTGACAAGAAGGGAGAATTTTTCCCTTCCAAGGGCGTTTAT
>CADAQV010000275.1 GCA_902790095.1 uncultured Lachnospiraceae bacterium
CCAGGCTGATCATCCTGCCCTCGGCACTTATGCTGTTATCTACGATATCTATGATCTCTTTGGTCTTATCGGGGTCAAAAACGGCTTTGTCCTGAAGTTCAAGGACATAGCCTTCTATGATCTTATCCGATCGCCCGAAAGGGATCTTTACGAGCATCCCGGCCTCTATTTTCCCTCTAAGATGCTCTGGAATGGAATATTGAAAAGGTCTGTCCACCTTTTCGTGCGATATCTCTATGCAAACGGCGGCAAATTCAGGTTCCTTTTCCATAGCTTTCCCTGATGCTTTCGTAATCTGAAGGAGGCTCCTGCCTGCCGTTTAAGACATCCTCGATGATATCCCTTTCATCCATGGGATATTTCACGCCGTTTATCTCCTGATAATCTTCATGTCCTTTTCCGGCAAGAACGATGACATCGCCTTTTCTGCCCGTCTTTATCGCATAGGCGATCGCTTCACGGCGGTCTTCTATCGTGATATATGCTCCCTTTGTCTTATTCATTCCGACAATGATGTCATTTATTATATCCGACGGCTTTTCCGTACGGGGATTATCGCTTGTTATTATCGTAAGGTCCGCGAGCTCTCCGCTGACCTGCCCCATATCGTATCTTCGAAGCTTCGATCTGTTGCCTCCGCATCCGAAAAGACTTATAAGGCGTCCGGGCTCATATTCCTTAAGCGTCTTTAAAAGGCTTTCGAGCGCCATCGCGTTATGGGCATAATCTATCATAAGCGTAAAATCGTCGGAAACCTTGACCATTTCTATCCTGCCTTTTACCTTTGCAGAAAGCAGGGCGTCCTTTATGACATCTGTGTCAATTTCAAATCTGTCGCACACGGCAATGGCCGCAAGAGCATTTGATACGGAAAATCTTCCCGGAGAATGGAGCGTGACCGAAATATCCCTTTTTCCTTTTACATCAAAGGAGACACCCAAAAATCCCTCTCCGTTTATAAGCTCTGTGTTTTCTGCCATATAATCCGCTTTGCCCTGCGATGAAAAAGTGACACATTCGCAGGTAGCATCTTTCATCATATCAGAAACATGCTTATCGTCGGCATTAAATATCCCGTATCTGCATTGCCTGAAAAGAAGGCTCTTGCAATACAGATAATCCTCAAAATCCTTATGTTCGTTGGGTCCTATATGATCCGGCTCTATATTTGTGAAAACACCTATATCAAAGGTAAATCCCTGTGTTCTGTGCTGGAGGAATCCCTGGGAAGAAGCTTCCATGACACATATGTCACATTTCTCTTCGACCATTTTTGCAAAGGTTTCCTGAAGAACATATGATTCGGGTGTCGTATTTTTTGCCGGGATATGCTCATCACCTATGATAGTCTCGATCGTACCTACAAGCCCTACTTTAAAGCCGGCTTTTTCAAGCACTGCCTTTATAAGGTAAGTCGTGGTGGTCTTTCCTTTGGTCCCGGTTATGCCTATTACCTTCATCTTATCGGCGGGATGTCCGAAAAATGCAGCCGACATAAAGGCAAGCGCATACCTTGTATCCTTAACTGACACAACTGTCACATCGCTGTGAGCTTCATAAAAATCAGCCGGCAGCTCCTTCATCACGACTATGATCGAAGCTCCGGCATCCGCTATCTCAGAGACCTTGTCATGAGTATCAAAATTAGCGCCTCCGATACATACGAAGGCGCAATCCTTAACAACTTCCCTGTTATCACGGACAAGCGCAGTGATCTCTTTATCGATACTGCCCTGTACTATTTCATATTCAAAACCCTTAAATAGTGATATTGCGTTCATATTAAGCTATTATAACACAATATATGGTATTTAACAAGACAAGCCTATTCAAGATTCGTATTTAAACTTATCACCAGGATATCATCGGATGCCGGGCTTTTTACAAAATAGTCCGTCACCTCGACTCTTCTGTAAATACCGTCATTTCCGACCTGTCTGACCACAAGGCTTACGGTCTTTTCACCATTATTATACTGCTTTATCAGGTTCTTCCTCGAAAACGTTTCCTTAAAACTCTCCCTGTCACTTTCCTGCATCGTCGTGGAACCGTGTTCTATAAGCTCATCGAAATTGCCGGTCGCGGGACAGAATTTCGCGGTAAAATTCTCATAAGCCATCATGTAATAGCTGTTCTTCGAGAGATTCGCGAATATGATGAGCGGATATTTCCTGAACATAACGGAAAGCAGCAGCTGGCTGGCACTTGCCGGCGTCTGTTGCTCAAGGATATCG
>CADAQV010000276.1 GCA_902790095.1 uncultured Lachnospiraceae bacterium
TGAATTAAAGTTCGCCTTAGACTTAAACGAAGAGTGGGAAAAGGTATCGGGCGGCAACGGAATGATAACAGGTGTCACCATTGTCAGAAACGAATACATGGAAAAATATCCCGGCATCGTAGAACTTTTTATAAAGGCACATAAGGAAAGCGTTGCTTTCTCTGAAAAAAACCTTAAAACTGCCGCGGAAAGAATAGAAGAAAAAGATATCCTTAAGGCGGCTGTCGTAGAAAAGGCATATGACAAATGCCATATTGTATGCACGGACGGCACAAAGATGAAAGAGATGCTCTCTTCATACCTTAAAGAGCTGTTTGATTTAGAGCCTTCGTCTGTGGGCGGAGAACTCCCCGATGACGGATTCTATTATGTCAACTGATAGAAAGATACTTAAAAAAACACTTATCATCCTGTCATATTTTGTGATATGGCAGGTGCTCTCACTTATAGCCGATTCATGGCTTTTTCCGGGGCCTGTAGAAACGATAAAGGCAGCAGGCGTGATGCTTTTGGAAAAAAGCTTTTACATTTCGGTACTTGCAAGCCTTGCAAGGATACTCTTAGGGCTCCTTGCAAGCCTTGCCGCAGCAGCGGCGGCCGCTTGCCTTGCATACAAATGCAGGGCAGTAGGGGAATATATATCGCCCCTTGTTCATTTTGCATCATCTGTTCCTGTGGCATGCCTTGCGGTTATAGTTATCATATTGTTTTCGGGAAATGCGCTGGCTTTTTTTGTTGTTTTATTCATTGTTTTTCCCGTGGCATACACCCAGCTTTTCGCGCTGCTTGACTGCGCGGACAAAAAAATGCTTGAAATGGCAAAGGTCTATGACTTTACCCTTGGCATGAGAGCAAGATGCATATTTTTGCCGCATATAAGGGAAGGCTTTAAGAAGACCATAGAGCTTTGCACGGGAATGTGCTTTAAAGCGGGAATAGCTGCCGAAGTTATCGGAATGGTAAGAAACAGCATAGGCGGTGAGCTTTATAAGACAAAGCTCTATTTTGAGACTGACAGGCTCTTTGCATGGATCTTTTTTATAATGATCGTCTCATTTGCGGCGATAAGGCTTATATCCCTTCTGTATACGGCAATTACGGGCACACTTATGAAATGCCCTGCGGCAGGTAAAAAAGCTTCAGATACTTCTGCAGATATCGCTTTGAAAAATGTATCGATGTCATTTATGGACCAAAAAGTGATAGATTCGCTTGACCTTAACGTAAGCAATCCCGGAATATATTTTGTTTTTGGGCCGCCTGGCAGGGGCAAGACGACACTTCTTGGTATAATAGCCGGCATAATAAAGCCTACGGGAGGCACAGCCTCAAAGGTAAGTTGCAGTTATGCCTTTCAGGAAACAAGGCTGATACCGCATCTGTCCGTTTCGGACAATCTGAAACTGGCAGGAATAGAAAAAGGCGATCTGGATTTACCGGCAGGCTTTGCGGATGAAGAGTATTTGAATAAAAAAACAGGAAGTCTTTCCGGAGGAGAGAAAAGAAAAGCAGAGCTTCTAAGGGCGCTTTTTTCGGGAAGAAAATATATATTGCTTGACGAACCGTTTACGTGGCTTGACGAAGAGGGTAAAAAGGAGGTTTCCGGCATAATTAGGAAAAAGGCAAAGGATGCGGCAGTGATAATAAGCATCCACGAAGAGGGCAGCGCCCCTTGCCTTACCGGAATCACACTTTTTAAATAAACGTAAAAAGGGAGAAACAAAAGGATGATCGCATGCAGAAACTGCGGAAGCAGAATGGTTTTTGACATTCCTTCTCAGAAGATGAAATGCATTCACTGCGGTGGCACAGAAGATGTGGAGACCGCAGAGGAGAACCTTCATCATGCCGAGACGGAAAGCGCCTATACATGGGATTATGAAAAAAATGACGAGCCGGAAGAGACCGGCCTTTCAGAGGAAGTAGACAATTCAACTTTTGAGACAAAGATATATAAATGTTCTCAGTGCGGCGCGGAGCTTATGACACAGGATGAATCTGCCGTCTCATTCTGTCAGTTCTGCGGTGCACAGTCCGTGCTTGAGGGTGAATTTGAAAGGGTGGCAAAGCCCGACCATATCATACCTTTTAAGCTCACGAAGCAGGCGTGCAAGGATATCTACAAAAAGAAGATGAGATTTGCCCTGTATGCCCCGGGCGAAATGAAAAAGAACGATCATATAGACGAATTCAGGGGCATTTACATGC
>CADAQV010000277.1 GCA_902790095.1 uncultured Lachnospiraceae bacterium
AGCCAAGGGCCTTGCAAAGTATCTTTGTGTATTCCGCAACTCTTTGTACATGCTGGCCTGTTTCCTGCGACTGCATTTCTATCATGGTCGCAAGGGCGGAAATAAGGCTTTCCTGATCCATGTACATCTGGTTGTTCGTCTCGCTGACTTTTTTTACAAGGTCGTTGAAACAGTCTGTAATGACGATAGCCACCCATACTATGGCGATGTATTCTATAGTTCTGGGGGTTATGGCCTTTGTCAGGACATCAAAAGCGGTATCGATGCGCACTTCCGGATAAGTGCCCATGTGAAACGCGACATAATGCGAGATGACGAGCACCGGAATACCGATGCACATCGTAAAGATAACGCATTTGCGCTGTCTGTACACACTGGCTATGACTACGGGCAGTATCGTCATTATGATGACATGATATGACAATATGCTGTAGAGCATGCCGCTCATGATAACGAGCAGCGCCAGCATGAAATATCTTATGAAGTTTGAGTGGAACTTACACCAGTTATAGAGGATGGTCGGCAGGAACAAAACGCCAATGGAGGCATATATGCCCACATAGGCGATGTCCGGCATATTAAACACCCCGGCGTAGCCACAGACCAACATCAAAATGAATAAGACGATGAGGTACCTGCACACGGAAGCAAGCTTTTTGTTGGCTTCGCGCTGGTAATCATCCATCAATTGCTTCGAAAAGTCCATTTCATTCCCCCGCAAATTTTACCTTTTGCCATTATAACAGAAAAAAAGGAATAAAGGCAATGCGAATTTTACTTAAAACGGGGCATATCTTCACATTTGATGTTTTTTTTATTCCCCAAAATTTAAGCCGAAGGAAAAGATGAAGCCTTGTAAAGAATAAAAAATGAAGTATAATTGATTACGGCGATCACAAAATAGTGTTCCTAAAAAAACAGCTGTATTAAAAGGAAATAACAACATGGAGATAAAGGCTATAGGGTATATAAAAACAGATTTTCCGGAAAAGTTCGGGATTCCGAGGCAGAGCGGGCTTTTAAGTGAGGCCGAAGGGAAAATATACTTTTATCCGGAGTTTCGAAATCCGGATGCTTTCAAAGGGCTTGAAGGCTTTTCGCATATATGGCTTTTGTGGAATTTTGATATTCCGGGCGGCGGAAAATGGGCTGCATCTGTAAAGCCTCCGAAGCTTGGCGGAAACACGGCAATGGGAGTATTTGCAACAAGATCGCCTTTTCGTCCGAACCCTATAGGGCTGTCTTCGGTAAGAATAAAGGATATTGCCTTTACGGACGAAGGCCCGGTGATCACTGTACTGGGCGCGGACCTTAAGGACAATACCCTTATATATGACATAAAACCATACCTTAAATATACGGATTCGCACGAGGATGCTCTTGGGGGATTTACAGGCAATTCCTCAGCCAAAGAACTTGAGGTAGTTTTCCCGGAAGAGATATTAAACGTATTTCCTGCAGAAAAAAGGCAGACCGCACTAAAGCTTCTTTCCCTTGACCCGCGCCCGGGATATCACGACGACCCGGAAAGAATATACGGTGTATCCTTTTGCGGGTATGACATACATTTTATGGTATCGGATGGTGTACTTACGGTCATCGACGCAAAAAAACTCGGCGGGGCATAACATCCTCCTCACACCGATTGCACCTAAAAATAATCATTGTTTTTGACGGCGCTTTGTGCTAAAGTATCACATGTAATTTATCAACCACCACAAAAACGAGGTATTCAAATGAGCGCAATGGAAATGAAGCCCATCAAAGAGGGCAAGGTTCGCGAGATCTATGACAACGGCGACAGCCTTATCATGGTCGCTACCGACAGGATCAGCTGCTTTGACGTGATCCTTAACAACACGGTAACAAAAAAGGGTACCGTTCTGACACAGATGTCCAAATTCTGGTTTGATATGACCGGTGACATCGTAAAGAACCACATGATAAGTGTCGATGTAAATGACATGCCCGAATTCTTCCGCCAGCCAAAGTTTGACGGCAACAGCATGATGTGCAAGAAGCTTACGATGCTTCCCATTGAATGCATCGTAAGAGGATATATCACCGGAAGCGGCTGGGCAAGCTACAAAAAGGACGGCACTGTCTGCGGAATAAAACTTCCCGAAGGTCTTAAAGAATCGGATAAGCTGCCTGAGCCCATCTACACTCCTTCCACAAAGGCCGAGATCGGCGACCACGACGAAAAC
>CADAQV010000278.1 GCA_902790095.1 uncultured Lachnospiraceae bacterium
AAAAGATTCGGACGGATGCTCCGGCGACGATAAATGCGTTGTCGCCTGCGCACCGCCGCTTTTCACCGTGAAGATCGGTCGCTCACGACAGTCCAGCTCTGCAAATAGATCATAGAGACGCTCTCTTGCATTTACTATAAGGGGCTGTTTTTTACAGCCCCTGTTTTTGTAAAAACTCCTCACTGCGTTCGGAGTTTTATTGATTAGACAGCCGCATGCGTCCGGCTGGCGGACTGCCACGATTGCTTCGCAATCTTGGCATCTATTGTTTCCTCATCTTGTTAAAGAGTCCGTAGACTTTCTGTACCCAGCCGTACTTTATGGCGCGTTTGCCGAATTTGTCCGTTCCGATGCCGACGATCTCGACAAAGGAGCTTTGGAAGGTCATGAATGCGCACATGATTATCATGACTGTGACATCGATGCTCAAAAGGCCGAGCATATCGCGGAGGATGAACGCAGCCGTGAAGAATACGATGTTCATGGTGTAAATGATGACCTTTCTGAAGGTGTCAAGCGGGTTATAGATGGTGCGGAGAGCTCCCATGTATGCCCAGCCTGTTACAAGGAAGCATGCGGTGCATATGGCCTGCGAGGGCAGGTCGTAGGTCTTTGCCATTATCATGAATACCATTACGGAGATGGTGATGGTAAGGGCCGTCGGGAAGGCGTTGTGGAAAACGTGGCGCAGGAAGGTGTGGTCGATCTTGCGGGTATCCGGCTCCTGAGCCAGGAAAAATGTGGGGATACCGACTGCGCAGGCGCTTATAAGGCTCATCTGGATGGGGATGAAGGGATATTCAAACCCGAAGATGATGGTGAGCAGTGTGAGCATCAAAGAGAACATTGTCTTTATGACGAACATGGACGCCGCTCTTCTTATGTTGTTTACTACTCTTCTTCCCTGGTTTACTATTTCGGGCATGGCCGAAAAATCAGACTCGAGAAGTACTACGTTTGCGATATTCTTTGCGGCATCACTTCCGCTTGCCATGGCGATGGAGCAATCTGCCTCTTTAAGGGCAAGAACGTCGTTTACACCGTCACCGGTCATTGCAACGTGAGCGCCCTGTTTTTTGAGAGCACGCACCATATCACGCTTTTGCGAAGGTGTAACGCGGCCGAATACGGTATATTCCATGACCGCATTCTCCATATCTTCCTCTGTCTTTATGGTGCCGGCATCGATATATTTCTCTGCGCCTTCAAGGCCGACTCTCTTTCCTATTGCGGAAACGGTCACGGGGTCGTCACCTGAGATTATCTTTAAGTTTACGCCCTGTTCCTTGAAATACTTAAGGGTGTCTGCGGCATTTTCTCTTATGACATCGGTGATGGTGATAAGGGCGATGGGCTCTAAGCCTTCGGGAAGTTCGTTGTCCTTTACCTTGTTCTTACTGTGCGCAAGGGTGATTACTCTGAGGCCCTCTGCGGCCCTTTCCTTTGTCATGAGCTTTAAGCCTTCAAAGCCCTCCGGGAAAAGGAAGGTAACAGCGCCCATGTAATATGTTCCGTCTTCGAATACTGCACCCGAATACTTTTTATCGGATGAGAAGGGAACGAGGTGATCAAGCTCTTTTGTCTTTACGGGAGGGAAGAATGCCTTTATGGCCTCTGCCGTGGCATTTGAATCCGAGCTTCCCGCCGTTATATTTCCCATTATTTCTTTCAGCTCATCCTCGCTTAAGGGTTCCTTTCCTTCTGCGGAATAAGGGATGAGCTCTCTTACTTCCATCGTGCCTTCGGTTATGGTACCTGTCTTGTCAAGGCAGAGCGTATCGACATGCGCAAGTGTCTCGATACAGTAAAGTTCCTGTACAAGGGTCTTCTTTTGCGCAAGCTTGACGCAGCCCAGCGTGAGGGCCAACGATGTCAGAAGCACAAGGCCTTCGGGGATCATTCCGAGAACTGATGATACGGTCGAGAGCACGCAGGCCTGCAGATCCGAGCCTTCCCTTAAGTACATTCTTGAAAATGTCAAAACTCCGAGAGGTACTATGAGGAAGCTGACCACCTGTAGGATGGCATTTATGGAATTTCTGAGTTCCGAATTGAACGCCTTATATTCCTTTGCCTCTTTGGTTATCTTGGAAACGTAGTTATCCTTTCCGACTCTTATGACTCTGCACCAGCATTCGCCCGCCGTTACAAAGCTTCCCGAGAAGAGCTCGTCTCCCCTATGCTTCTCAATATGG
>CADAQV010000279.1 GCA_902790095.1 uncultured Lachnospiraceae bacterium
ATAAAAAAATATCGCAACAGGATCATCAATATACACCCTTCCCTCATACCATCGTTTTGCGGAACGGGTTTTTACGGGATAAAGGTACATGAAAAGGCGCTTGAAAGGGGAGTAAAGATATCCGGAGCGACAGTTCATTTTGTGGATGAAGGAACCGACACCGGACCCATAATCCTTCAGAAAAGCGTCGAAGTAATGCAGGATGATACGCCGCAGACACTTCAGAGAAGGATCATGGAACAGGCGGAATGGAAGATACTGCCTATGGCAATAGATCTTTATGCAAACGGCAGGATCAATATCGTAGATGGAAAAGTATTCATCGGGAAGGAATAATGATGGGAAAGAAAGTACTTGTTATCGGAGGCGGCGGAAGAGAGCATGCCCTTTGCTTTAAGATAAGCAAAAGCCCTTTGGTAGAAAAGATATACTGTGCACCGGGAAATGCCGGAACGGCCGAAATTGCCGAAAATGTTCCGATAGGCCCTATGGAATTCGATCGCCTGGCAGAATTTGCCGCAAGTAACGGGATAGATCTTACTGTAGTCGGAATGGACGATCCTTTGGTAGGCGGTATCGTTGATGTGTTTACCGCAAAAGGACTCAGGATATTCGGACCCGCTAAAAATGCGGCAATACTTGAAGGCTCAAAGGCTTTTTCAAAGGATCTTATGAAAAAGTACGGTATTCCCACAGCTGCATACGAAACATTTAATAATGCGGATGATGCCCTTAAGTATCTTGAGACAGCGCCCATGCCCACAGTTTTAAAGGCTGACGGACTGGCTCTTGGTAAAGGAGTTCTTATCTGCAAGGACCTTGAAGAGGCAAAGGCCGGTGTTAAAGAGCTGATGATCGACAAGCAGTTCGGAAGCGCGGGCGATAAGATAGTCATAGAAGAATTCATGACCGGACGCGAGGTATCCGTGCTTTCTTTCGTAGACGGAAAGCATATAAAGATCATGACTTCCGCACAGGATCACAAGAGGGCAAAGGATAACGACGAAGGCCTCAATACCGGCGGAATGGGAACATTCTCTCCGAGCCCTTTTTACACAAAGGAAGTTGATAAGTTCTGCAAGGAATACATCTATCAGAAGACTGTCGATGCCATGGCAAAAGAGGGCAGGGAGTTTAAGGGAATCATTTTCTTCGGACTTATGCTCACGGCAAAGGGACCGAGGGTCCTTGAATACAATGCAAGATTCGGTGACCCCGAGACACAGGTAGTTCTTCCGAGAATGAAGAATGACATTGTCGAAGTGTTTGAAGCATGTATCGACGGTACTCTTGACAAGATAGACCTTCAGTTTGAAGACAATGCGGCTGTATGCGTTGTTCTGGCTTCGGACGGATATCCCGAAAAGTATGAAAAGGGCTTTGAGATAAAGGGCCTTGAAAACTTTGCGGGAGCAGTGGATAAGTTTGTATTCCACGCAGGCACGAAGTCTGTAGACGGAAAAGCAGTGACAAGCGGCGGCAGAGTGCTCGGAGTAACGGCGCTTGGAAGCGATCTTAAAGAGGCACGCAAAAATGCCTATGCTGCCACAAAGCTTATCGATTTTTCGAATAAGTATATGAGAAATGATATAGGAAAGGCCATTGACGAAGCGTAATAAGGCTTTTTAGAGGCATTATAAATGGAAGTATATGAAGTATTAAGATCTCTTGCCATAATAATAGTTTCAGCCGAAATATTCGGACTTCTGGCAAGAAAATTAAAAGCACCTCAGGTCTGCGGTCAGATAATCGCAGGCCTTATTATCGGTCCGGTACTTGGAATAGTAAGCAATTCGGATTTCATTGGACAGATGGCGGAAGTCGGTGTTATCCTTTTGATGTTTTCGGCCGGACTCGGAACAGACCTTAAACAGCTGATGAAAGTAGGTATTAAAGCTTTCTTCATCGCGCTTACAGGCGTTATCGTACCGCTTTTAGGGGGCTTTTTATTAAGCTCCTTTTATCACGGGTTCGGAGGGATCGGAAGCGAACTGTTTATAAGAAACATCTTTATAGGTGTCATAATGACGGCTACTTCGGTAAGTATAACAGTTCAGGCACTTAAAGACCTTGGGAAACTTGATTCGGAAATAGGAACGACAATCGTATCGGCCGCCATAATCGATGATGTTATGGGCATCATAGTTCTGACAATAGTTATCAGTATGAAGGACCCTGATGCAAATCTCGGAA
>CADAQV010000280.1 GCA_902790095.1 uncultured Lachnospiraceae bacterium
TACTGGGCATATTTTGTTTTTATACTTGACAAGGACTTAACAGAGAACTATAATTAACAAGTGTATTATAAATTAATTAATCCCGTTTTCGACAGTTCAAGGATAAAATGAGCCGGAATTCCTTTGATTTCTAAGGAGTTTCGGCTCTTTCTTCTTTTGGAAAATGTTGTATGGGAATGCTATCTTGAAATTTTTTTGAATTTTTTGTTCAGATCCTTCGGCTGGTAATATTTACGGTCTAACTGAGACAACGGATAGATTGTGTTCAGTGCCGTCAGGATCTGTGACCCCTCGTATGTCGCTGTGTAGAACAAATCATTGATATCTGTTACCTGCATGTTCTGAAGTGTTTCAACGATATCGTTTGGCGTAAAGTGGTACCCTGCCAGATCAAGCTTCTTTTGCAAAAGGCGAAAAATAAGTAGTGCAGTATAGCAGATCATAAAATGAGCGATAATCCGGGGCTTGTTTCGGTGGTAGACCGGCCTGGAAGAAAAGTTGGTTTTCATAAGCCGGAAACAATCCTCTATCTTATATCTCTGTGCACTGATATCAAGGATCTGACCTACATCCGTTTTCATGGCAGCCGGAGTTTCGGCTATATCAAGATTGGTTGCAACAGCATAAAAGCCGTCATACTTTTCTTCTTCGGCAATCAGTTCGAGATCCAGCACGTACTGATCGACCGCTTTTTCCCCATTCTTTCCTTTTGAATTACGCTTTATAAACCGGGTCACGTCATTGGGACCCTTCTTATAGGTCTCTGGATCGATGTTCTTCAGCAGATTCTTCGCCCTTTCGATCTGGCGGTTCCGGATATAACGCTGATATTCCATCATTTTTCTCGAAAAAGTGATGATCAGTTTCTGCGGGAGCAGCCCTTTCACCTTCACCTGCTTTGTCTTTCCGTTTTTGAACTTTTTTTCGTCGTAAAGTCCTAGATCGATCAGGTTATCCGCAGGTATGACCTTAAAAATCTTATCAAGGTAAAGTGCCCGGTTTGCATCATCCTTCCGGTCAAACTCTTTCATTTCCTGCAGTGAAACAGGATCGCCGGAAGAAAGGAGCCGATAATCGCAATCACTGAAAACAGCCTGCTGCAGTATGTCGGAAAGCTTTTTGATAGACTGCGTTACGATAAAAGCGCGCCCGCCCATGGAGTTGAAGTTGCGGATATGGTAGGAACCGAGCCCTGCGTCCGCACAATAGATAAAGGACTTGCCTTTCAGCATATGGGAAAGTTCCTTTTCCAAAGGCACCGCCGTTGTCTGTTCACTTTGATTCCCGGGCACGAGGCACATGGAAAGAGGGATACCGTCCGAATCCATGAAAAGGCCCATCTCAACGATCGGGTTGGGACGGTGCTCTTTAGACATGCCGTATTTCCGAAAACCGCTGATAACTTCTCCGGTCACCTCATCAACATAATCAAGATCGGGAGATTCGATCTCGAAGTAAAAGTTGGAGCAGTCGTAATAGCAGACAGAGGTATTCCGTTTCACTACATTGGAGCTGTTCTTGTAAAGGTGGCGGATATATTCCTCGTAGTTTTCTTCCATAAGATCCATCGTGCGGAGGATATGGACATAATCAAAGTCGGGTTGTTCGTAATAATCCGTTAAGTGAACGTGGGTCCTGAGCTTTGACGCAGGAGAAAGAATACGTGCGCAGGTAAGAAAACGGTTCACAAGGTTCGGATCGAATTCAATCTTTCTGTCATTAGAGACATCTTTGAAAAAGCAGCCGATCTGAAGATCGTGGTAAATGTGTTGGAGGTAATAATAGCCAATGTTCCGCAGGGCAGAAGCGGAAACGACATCATCGGAAGCCCTGACCTTTTTGTCAAAGTCAATGGAAAGATCCATAGAGACTTTGGTATTTTTCATCTCCTCATTATATTTCGCCACCTGTTCCTTTGCGTAAGCAAGGGGGTCATCTGTGATAGCGAGTAGCTCCGAGTGTTTCCCGATCCGTTTGACGTTCCGGGTAGATGTCTTTTTTCCGTTACGAAATCCCTGTTGGATAAAGTAAGTCGGATCTTTTGATTTTCTATCAAACCATAACTTCATTCACTCATTATATCACAATATATAGAACAATACAACACCATACAACATAAATATTGAAATAATTTGACAAAAAAAGACCGCCATTTGGCGGCTTAGAGCGATTTA
>CADAQV010000281.1 GCA_902790095.1 uncultured Lachnospiraceae bacterium
TTGGTAACAAATATAGATATGATAAAAAAGATCATAAAGAGATCATAGGAGGATCAAAAGATGGGCAGGTATTTCGGAACGGACGGTTTCAGAGGAGAGGCAAACATGAATCTGACCGCCGATCATGCATACAGGATAGGAAGGTTTCTGGGATGGTATTACAATGAATTAAAGAGCAGGGGCGGAGACGGGACCCCGGCAAGGATAGTAATTGGAAAGGATACCAGAAGATCGTCTTACATGTTTGAATACGCTCTTGTGGCAGGGCTCGTGGCATCGGGCGCCGATGCTTATCTTATGCATGTCACAACGACTCCTTCGGTGGCATATATCGCAAGCACTGACAGGTTTGACTGCGGTATAATGATCTCCGCATCACACAATCCCTATTATGACAACGGCATAAAGCTTATAAACGGTCACGGTGAAAAGATGGACGAGGAGACGATCGGACTTATTGAGGATTACCTTGACGGAAAGCTTTTTGTATTTGACAAAAAGTGGGATGAAGTTCCTTTTGCCCATAAGGAAAAGATAGGCTGCACAGTTGACTATGTGAGCGGAAGAAACAGATATATGGGTTACCTTATCTCACTTGGATTATATTCTTTCAAAGGTATCAAGGTAGCGCTTGACTGCGCAAACGGTGCATCCTGGAATATAGCAAAATCCGTTTTCGATGCCCTTGGCGCCGAGACACATGTAATTAACGCAGAACCTAACGGAATAAATATCAACAACAATGCGGGTTCGACGCATATAGAGGTTCTTGCCGATTATGTCGTTAAGACCGGATGTGACATAGGCTTTGCATACGATGGTGACGCCGACAGATGCCTTTGCGTAGATGAAAAGGGGAATATCGTTACAGGCGACCATATCCTCTATGTTTACGGAAAATACTTAAAGGACAAGGGTGAGCTTGTAAACAATACGGTAGTTACCACCGTTATGAGCAATTTCGGCCTTTATAAGGCTTTTGACGAATGTAACATCGGATATGCAAAGACTGCAGTCGGAGACAAGTATGTATATGAATATATGCAGAATACGGGCTGCAGGATAGGCGGTGAGCAGAGCGGTCATATAATTTTCAGCAAATATGCAAGCACAGGTGACGGAATACTTACTTCGCTTAAGATCATGGAAGTATGCCTTTCATACGGAAAAAAGCTTTCGGAGCTTTGCAGCGGATTTAAGGTATTTCCCCAGGTACTTATAAATGTCAAGGTTACCGACAAGACTGTTGCCATGAATGACAAGGATGTGCTTGCGGCCGTTTCGGAAGTTGAAAAAGAGCTGGGAAGCGACGGACGCATTCTGGTAAGAGAATCCCAAAGAGCTTTGCAACAGAGTGGTGGATGTCATCAAAAAGAAGGGATATGCTGTTTAATATATCTAATATATCAAACGCCGATTGCCGGATAAGCAATCGGCGTTTTTGAGTTGCAAGAAGGGCAAATATATGCTATAATGCCAAAGATTTGTCAGGAGAAGATAGGAATGGGCAGAAGAAGAAGGAAGAAGAATAATCACAAATTACTGCTTGGAATGATAATTTCGGCATCGGTATTATTTGTTGCGGTCATCATTTTTGTGGTAGTTCTTATAGCGGGTTCGGGTAAAAACAATAACGAAGAAGAAAGCAAAGCAGCTGAAAGACCATCTGAATCGGTTCCTGTATCTACAGAGATAAAAGCGACAGAATCACAGACGGAAGAGGAAATAGTTGTTACTTCGGCTGAAACAAAACCTGAAGAAAAATTTTTAGAAACGCCCGCAGAGACAGAGCAGGAGTCCACTGCTTTTTTAAGAGAGCCGCAGACCATAAGCATAGTTGCGGTCGGCGATAATCTGATCCACAGCCAAATATATGAATCTATTTTAAGGGCCGACGGAACATATGATTTTTCGGGAATGTTTGATACAAATCTCATAAATGAAATGAAGTCGGCAGACCTCACCATCGTAAACCAGGAAACACCTGCCTGCGGAAATGCTCTTGGGGTAAGCACATATCCAAGGTTCAATGCACCCACGGAGGCAATAGACGCGCTTGTCGATATGCTCGGGGCAGATGTACTTACGCTTGCCACAAACCATGCATGCGACAAGGGAGAAGCCGGTATCGTCGGTACTCTAGGTTATATACATACGGCTCATCCGGGGGTTCTTACCACGGGTACCTACGCAACATATGAAGATTCGGTAAAGGCGCCTATAATAGAAGTAAAAGGTGCAAAGATAGCAGTCCTTAATTATACATACGGTACTAACGGTCTTGCTGTCCCGCACGATCATTCCGTAAATCTCCTTGATGACAAGGTAAAGATGGCTCAGGATTTTGACAGAGCAAGAGAGGAAGCGGACTTTATAATTGCAGCAGTTCACTGGGGAGTTGAATACAGCCAGCAGGTGAGCGCACAGCAAAGAGAAGACGCAAAGTATCTAGCTGAGCTTGGCGCAGATCTTATTCTTGGCGCGCATCCCCATGTTCCGCAGCCGTTAGAGCTGATAGTTGCTTCTGACGGAAGAGAGGTTCCGGTCTTTTATTCGCTCGGCAATTTCCTTTCCGCGCAGAATCTTTACCCGAGAACACTTGGAGAGATGGCAAAGATCAACCTTTATGTGGACGAATACGGCAAAGTCACCATGCTTGGCTTTACCTGTGATTTCACGGCCACATATTACACGGTAAGCAATGAATTTGTATTCGGCAATTTCAAAAACTACATGTTAAGGGACTATCCCATAGAGCTTGAAGCTTCAAGCGGCATAAAAATGTGGAGCCCCGAATTTTCGATAGAAAACTACAAAAACATCGCAAGGTCGATCAATCCCAACTGGAATTAGGCTTTGCATCCCTGAAAGGAAATCGTAAATGATAAAGATCAAGAGAACGGCAGCCATACTTTTGGCGGTCGGGCTTACCCTGTCATCCGTCACGGGATGTTCTGTGGGAGAGGGTGACAGCTCTGAAACCGGTGTCACGATATATACCGACGCCACGGATGAAGATGAAACAACAAGGGAAACTGAAAGCGAAACGGACGATGTGACCGAAAAGGATACACAGTCCACCGAAGAGGATACGGATAAAGAGACCGACGAAGAATCGGACATAGGGACAGACGAGGAAACGGAAAGCGAGAGCATAGAGACAGAGCCGGTATCAAGCGAGTCCGAGGCTCCCGAAACTCCTTCGGATGAGGATCCTTCAACGACTCCGGCCGTTCCCGATACAACGCCCGCTCCGGAGACACCTCCCGAAAAGGTCACGGAGCCGCCCCGGACGGATGTCGGCCTTACTGCAGTTGCCCAGGTTCGTAATTATGTAAATGTGCGTACAGGCCCTTCAACAGATTATGATGTAGTCGGAAAGGTCTACAACAACTGCGCTGCGACGATACTTGCCGAAGAGGAAATGGAAGACGGCAAATGGTATTACATGGCATCGGGCAATGTAATGGGTTATATAAA
>CADAQV010000282.1 GCA_902790095.1 uncultured Lachnospiraceae bacterium
AGAGGGGCTTGATATCTTTTCTTTTGAAGACAGGCAGAGCTTCATATGCGGATGCGTTTTCACCAAAGAGACAATAAATAAGGTTGCAACTGTTGAAATGACAGATAAATTAAAATTTTTATACAAAGTCGAGTGCTCAAATTCTGTCACGGCAACGTCACCAAAGCCTGAAGCCTTATACGGAAAGGAATCTACAGTCATTCATCCCGAAGAGAGAGTTTACATAAAAGTCATTCGGGAGGGCGCTGAAGCAGCTTCATATTCGTCTGTGGCGGCTGCCGGAAGGTGGGTAGGATGCAAATATGGCCCTTTTTGTGCCAATCGTTTAAATGTTAAAAAAATAACACAATTTGTTTGCGTTTTTTCAACAATTTTTGTTGCACATTTCACAAAAGAATGATATACTCAAAATGGATATTGCTTTTGTCTCGGAGGTCAAATATTTGAAACCGCATCTAAGTCTTTCACAATACAGAGCAATGGATCTGTTCTCCTTTTGTATTATGCTGGTATTTTCAGAAGGCCTTATAAATCTGGCGGCTTCAAAGTGGTTCCCCGAACAGCCATATACCGTTTCCACAACGGCAGCCATCACAGCAATAGTCATGGTCAGGTGGAAAGGATGGGGAGCCATCCACGCACTTGTCGGTGCAGTCACCATATGTGTGGTTCTCGGCGCTTCAAGAGAACAATACATCATCTACCTCGCAGGCAACCTTTTGGGGCTTTTAGGTATCTTACTGATCGCCGGAAAGCAAAGGGTACGGGTCAAAAAAAGCGGTCTTTACGCAGTATTCTACGGTATAGTCGTGCTTCTTTTGATGCAGAGCGGAAGAGCACTTGCGGCACTGTGCTTCGGATACGAATTTAAACTTTTACTCAGGTTTTACGCGACAGATTCATTATCGATACTTTTCACGGCATTGATAATATGGATAGCAAGAAGGCAGGACGGCCTTCTCGAAGATCAGATCGATTACATAAAAAGGGTGCAGGAAGAAGAGGAAGAACCCGCACGGAAAGGTAATACATATGAAAGCTAAGGCAGCCGATTATCTCAAGTTAAATGAAAACGATCAGTATTTCAAAGATCCCGAACAGGCGGTAAGGGATGATGTCGAAAAGCATTACTGGTTGCATGTCGGCAGGACCATCCTCAAAGACTGGCGTCTTTATGCGATGCTCGTACCCATGATCCTTGTTTTCCTGTTCTGGAGATACTTCCCGATGTATGAGCTTTTGGGGTGTTTTAAAGATCCCAACAAGACATCGATACCGGTTGCCGAAAGAGATTTCATAGGTTTTTCTTCATTCGGAAAGCTGTTTGCCGGAAACACGAACCTTTCTCTTGATTTCTGGCGAGCAATGAGAAACACCTTCCTTTTGAGTTTCTACGGTCTTTGCTTCGGGTTCCCGATGCCGATCGTTCTTGCACTTTTCTTTAACGAAGTAAAGTCGGATATAGCAAGAAGCTTTTACCAGGTGCTCACTTATCTTCCCAAGTTCATGTCAACGGTCGTTATGACATCCCTTACGATAATGCTCGTGCGAAGCTCAAGTTCATTTAACGATATGGGTATCATTTCAAAGGGACTTGTAAAGCTCGGTGCCATAAGCAAAGAAGTGGGGGACAGCGGACTTTTAAATCAGCCCGAATTCTTCAGGGCAATTTACCAGATAACCGGTATATGGGAAGGCGCAGGCTATGACAGTATCGTATTCTTTGCCGCGATAATAGCCATATCTCCGACAAGTTATGAAGCAGCCCAGATAGACGGTGCGGGAAAGATGGCACAGATGAGATATGTGGTACTGCCGAGCATTCTTTCGACAGTCGTTATCATGCTCATCACCAGAATAGGACATCTTCTTTCGGTGGGATACGAAAAGGTATTGCTGCTTTACAACACAAACACATACGTGACCGCGGATGTCGTATCCACATTTGCACAGCGTGTCGGTATAGCGTCGACCACACCGAACCCCGGTCTTGCTGCCGCGGCCGAGATGATGAACAATATTATCGGAATGTTGCTTGTCATAGGCGCAAATACCATTGCAAGAAAGGCATCAAACACATCATTGTATTAAAAGATGCCGCACCAATAACAATATCTCCTTAATAAGAGGAAAGCTAAATGAAACGTAAACTG
>CADAQV010000283.1 GCA_902790095.1 uncultured Lachnospiraceae bacterium
TCCGCAGCCTTGTTAAGGACATTGACATAATCAAAAACGTCCGATGAAATCATGGGCATACTCCTCCCTAATCATTACTATTATAATGTATTGAGACGAAAATACAAGCCTTTTTAAGGAAAAAATACTTTATGTTGTGCTATTTTAAAAACGGCCATACAAGATATATACCATGTTTAAGCACGTTTTTGTGCGGTTTTTGCACGTTTTTTTCCATACTCAGCTATCTTTCCGTCAAGCCTCCGATCGTAGTTACAAAAAAATTAAACTTAAATTTAAAGTATCAAAAAAGAGATCCACATCAGATGTAAATCCCTTTAACATTAGCCAAATCCATTTGTAACTACAATATGTATATCGGCTTATAAGCAATATTCTTTAGAAAGAAGTTGTAATTAAAATGATGTTATCACAAGTGCCGGCTTATGTCAATATCTCCGGCCCGTCATCAAAATGCATCGATCTGAATCAATATACATTGATTAACATCGATTATGTCACATGCGTTCGCAAATCATACGACATCAATGTCACTGTTCATTTCTTCATAAAGGCTGTCATTTAATACCTTTATATAAGTTCCTTTAACACCCGAACTTTTCGTCACAATAACGTCAGCGCTTTCCATTTTCCTTAAAGCGTTTACAATAACACTCCTTGTTATTCCGACTTTTTCCGAAAGCCTGCTTAAGATTATGACACCCTCGCCGCTTCCTTTAAGCTCATTTATGACACAGGTGACGGCATCTTTTTCTGTCTGGGACAGACTTGAGAAAGCACTTTTGACATATCTTCTGTGTCTCTTCCTTGCAGCATGCTCCTCATGAACGCTTCTAAGCATCTCAAGCCCGACAATACTGGCTCCGTACTCGGTCAGGATGATATCATCGATTTCAAAGCACCCGTCTTTTTTATATAGGAACAAAGTCCCGAACCTTTCTCCTGCCACAACTATCGGGGAGATTTCGGCCCACATGACTCCGCTTCCCTTCTGTTTTAGGCCTAAAGTAGTAAGATTTATATTCTCTCTCGTACTTAAAACTTCCAGAAAACGATCATTTATCTCATCAGGAAGGAACGTCCCGACACGTGTGTCGGAAAATTCTTCAATAAGAAAGCCGTCCTTCTGATCCGACAACCCCAATATCTTGCCCTTTTTGCTCACAACGAAGACATCTGCCCCTAAAACGTCATTCAAAACGTCACAAATGTCATTAAAGGCAACTTTATTTTCCCTGTTGTCATGCAGCAGACGACTTAATTTTCTTGTCTTATCCAAAAGGATAACATCACTCATAACACTTATGACTCCCCTGTCACAAATCAATCTTTATCAACTTTTCAGTCTTTATCCTTTTTGTAACCGCATTTTTCATCGGCACAGATAAGCTTATTTCCGCGGATAAGCAGCGCATTGCCGCACTTCGGGCAGATCTGGCCGCTCGGTCTTTGCCATACCATGAAATCACATTCCGGATTATTCTCGCATCCGTAATATATCCTGCCCTTTTTGGTACGCCTTATGACAACGTCTTTTCCGCATTTGGGACAGGCAACACCTATGGTTTCAAGATAAGGCTTGGTATTTCTGCACTCCGGGAATCCGGGACATCCGAGGAATTTCCCGTAAGGGCCATACTTTATTACCATGTTCCTTCCGCATTTATCGCAGATCACATCAGTCTTTTCATCTTCTATCTTAACGTTTTCAAGTTCTTTTTCCGCATTTCTGACAGCCTCGTCAAGATCGGGATAGAAGTTTTCGATTATGGTCTTCCAGTCAACTTCGCCCTCTTCAACTTTATCAAGGAGCGTCTCGAGATTGGCCGTAAAGCTGACATCTACGATAGTAGGGAAAGCTTCCTTCATTATCTTATTGACAGCTTCTCCGGTCTCCGTCATATAAATGTTCTTCTTTTCCTTGGCGATATATCTCCTTCCAAGTATCGTGGAGATCGTGGGTGCATAAGTAGAAGGGCGGCCTATGCCCTGCTCTTCAAGCGCCCTTACCAGACTTGCTTCCGTATAATGTGCGGGAGGCTGAGTAAAGTGCTGTTCACTGTCAAATTTCTTAAATGACACCTTTGTCTTTTCATCAATTTCTTTTAAAAGAGTATTATTCTCTTCCTTTTCGTCGGAATCACCTTTAAAAATCCTTCAAACAAAAGCTTGCTCGCGGATACGTTAAACCTGTATTTACCGCCGGTTATCGTCACGGAAGTATTCTCGTAAACCGCCGGAGCCATTCTGCTTGCAGCAAATCTCTTCCAGATCAGCTGATAAAGTCTTAAAAGATCTCTGGAAAGATCGTTCTTTACCGACGCAGGTGTCAGATTTATATCCGTAGGCCTGATCGCTTCATGAGCATCCTGGATCTTCTTATTGTCTTTCTTTACGTTTTCTGTCGCAGAAATGTATTTCTCGCCAAAATTTTCCTTTATATATGCAGCTGCGGAATTAGCCGCCTCATCTGACACACGTGTCGAATCGGTACGCAGGTAACTGATAAGTCCGACAGTTCCCTGTCCCTTTATCTCCACACCTTCATATAACTGCTGCGCAAGACGCATCGTCTTCTGTGTTGAGAAATTAAGCTGCTTGGATGCTTCCTGCTGAAGCGTTGATGTAATAAAAGGAAGAGGCTGTTTTCTGGTCCTTTCGGACTTTTTAACACTCTTAACGCTAAATGCAGCGCCTTTTAATTCCTTTATTATATCATTTACTTCTTTTTCGCTCTCGGGAACGATCTTTTTATCTTCTGTTCCGTAAAATGACGCGATCAGCGGCTTTTTTTCTCCCGGGATCGCAAATTCGGCCTGAAGCGTCCAATATTCCTTTGGAATAAAAGCATTGATCTCATCTTCCCTGTCGGCGATCATTCGAAGCGCGACAGACTGAACTCTTCCCGCCGAAAGACCTCTTTTGACTTTTGCCCAAAGAAGCGGCGAGATCCTGTAGCCCACCATCCTGTCAAGCATTCTTCTTGCCTGCTGTGCATCAACAAGATTGATGTCTATCTCGCG
>CADAQV010000284.1 GCA_902790095.1 uncultured Lachnospiraceae bacterium
GGCTTCGACGTTTTCGTCCAAGTCGAGGGAGATGGCGGAGATTATATGGCCGTTTTCCTTCATTACAAAAAGGGCGTTTCGGGAAAGGTCGAAATCTATGGTCTCCTGCGAGGGATATCCGTCGTTCCATGCGCAAAAAGGCAGGCCGAGCTGGGCTTTGTATAAAGCAAGTATCTCAGCGGAATCTTCTTTTGAGGCGGGCACGATAGCGCGGCCTGCGGATAAGCAGAAGCTGTCGGGCCAGGCGCGGGTTATAAGCGTAAGGCCGTATTCTGCGGCAAGGCGGCAGGTGTCCACTGTGGGAACGGATTTTGATATGAGAACGGGAATTCCTGCGGCTATGACCTTTTCTGCCATGTCGACGGGCACGCGGCCCGATACGAAAAGCGTGCAGTCTTTCATATCATAATGTGATATTATTGCATGCCCTATAGCCTTGTCCACGGCATTGTGCCTGCTGATATCTTCAAAGCTTGTGACCTGTGCTTCTTCGCCGGGCGCTTTTTTTAATAAAATGCAGCGGTGGGTCGAATTTGTGGACTTATGAAGAGCTCCGTCATTTTTAAAGCGATCTGCGAGCATAAAGACGGTGGCATAATCTACGCAGGATGCTTTTATATTTTTGAGATCTTTTGCGGGGCCTGCGGCATTTATGGTGTCGCAGATATATGTATCATCTGCGGACACGCCGGAAGGCACCGTCACATAAGCATTACTCTGCTCTTCATCAAAGCTGACAAAACCTGATAGATCTGCACTTATATAGCCGTCCGTAAAGAGACGGCCGTAAACAAGGGCATTCAAATCATTTTTAGTTATTAGCATGCTGCAAGCGCGGATGGCCTCGGCTATGCCGGGGGCATTTCTTTCCGCAAGGCGAAGGGTTGCCTCGGGCATACGGTCACGCATGGCAAAGCCTGTGCCGCCTGTCGTTATGATGATATCGGGGCAGTCGATGTCTGCCATACGCATAAGCTCGTCGTATATCTTGTCCTCATCATCGGGGCAGATGCTCTGTCCCTTTATCTCAAAGCCGGCAGCTATAAGCTTTTCTGCTATAACAGGGCCGCTTTTGTCTTCATAGCCGCCGTAGAAAGCTCTGTCGCTTGATGTGAGGACTGCTGCCGAAAAAGGCTTTGTCTCATATAGCTTTACGTTGTTTCCTTTTTTTACGACTCCGCCTTCGAGTACTCTTGCAAACACGCCTTCACGGGGCATGATGCAGTCGCCCGCAAGGTTTCTTATAACGCAGCCTGCATGGCACTGTTTTCCTATCTGTGTGACTTCAAGGAGGGCCTTTCCTACGCGCAGACGTGTACCGATCTTTAATTGCGAATAATCAAGGCCGAAGGTCTGCAGGTTTTCTCCGAAGGCTCCGTCTTCTATTTTGACAGCGTCTTTAACATCCTCCGCCTTTGCTCTCATAAGCGCACGGAATCTTTCCACGCTTTCTGTGGGCAAAAGCGATACCTGTCTTTCGCTGCCTGCGTGCGCATCCCCGGCAAGTCCGAATTCCTTTACGAGCATGCAGGAGCCGATGTCCTTTTTAGGTGTTCCTTTTTTTTCACTGATACATACCGCTGTTATGATTCCCATTTTTTCACCCTCCTATCTGATACATTTTCCGCACGTCACTTTTATCATTGCTCCCGAATGTGTGGGCGGCAGGCTTGGCGAGTACCGCCTCTTTTATGTATGATGCTATCTCATCACCTGATGCGCCCGATCTTAAAAGAGCCCTAAGATCTATGCCGCAGCCGTATTGAAGACAAAGCTTTAAATAGCCCTCTGCAGTCAGCCTTATGCGGTTACAATTCTCGCAGAAAGCGTGGGATATGGGGCTGATAAAGCCGACCCGGGCGCAGGCTGTATTATAGTAGACGGCGGGCGATGCGCTGTTATCTTCCCCGGCCGCTTCAAGCGGGCCGAATTCTATGGCCAGCATCTCTTTTATTTCATCCGAAGGGATGCCTTTAAACAGTGCTCCGCATCCAAGAGGCATCAGTTCGATAAAGCGGACTGTTATGCCTTTTTCCATTCCAAAGCGGACTATGCCGGAAAGCTCTTTATCGTTTATCCCTTTTATGGGGACGCAGTTTAGCTTAACATCCATCCCTGTCAAGAGCGCGGCATCGATGCC
>CADAQV010000285.1 GCA_902790095.1 uncultured Lachnospiraceae bacterium
AGATACATTCACGACAGATATCTTCCCGACAAGGCGATAGATCTGCTTGACGAGGCATCTTCCGGCGTAAGACTTATGGGTGATGCGACTGACGGCAGGACCGACAGGGAAAGCGTCATTAAGGATTTCCTCAAAAAGCGCGAGGAAGCGCTCCTTGAGAGAAATATAGGGAAGCTTTACGAGATAAGTCAAAGCGAAAAAGAGTATCTTGAGTCGATCGAAGGAAAACGCGGCCGCAAGGCAAGGACGCCGAGAGTTACGGAAGATTCCGTTGCTGATGTCGTATTCAAGATGACGGGCATTCCGGCATCATCTCTCAAAAAGAATGAAAGAGAAAGGCTTATAAGCCTTGAGAGCTCTCTTGAAAAAAGAATAGTGGGCCAGAAGGACGCGCTTATATCGCTGGCAAAGGCCGTAAGAAGAGGCAGGGCGGGCCTTTCGGACCCCAAAAAGCCGATCGGTTCCTTCATGTTTTTAGGCCCTACGGGCGTTGGAAAAACAGAGGTATCAAAAGCGCTTGCGGAAAGCGTTTTCGGAACCGAAGACGCCCTTATAAGGCTCGATATGTCCGAATACATGGAAAGAATAGATGTCAGCAAGATAACGGGTTCGGCGCCCGGCTACGTCGGATATGAAGAGGGAAGCGCCTTTTTGGAACAGGTCAGAAGAAAGCCGTATTCCGTTATATTATTTGATGAGATAGAAAAGGCCCACCCCGACATATTCAACGTACTTCTTCAGATCCTTGACGAAGGCTGCCTTACGGATTCAAAAGGAAGAAAGATAGATTTTAAGAATACAATTATCATAATGACTTCAAACCTCGGCGCGACAGGCATCGTAAATCCCGTAAATCTCGGATTTGTATCGGAAACAAATGCCGACGCGGACCACAAAAAGATGGAAAGCCGCGTGATGGATGAGGTGAAAAAGCGTTACAAACCCGAGTTTATAAACCGTATAGACGAGATCATCATTTTCAGGACGCTCGACAAGGAACAGGTACGCGGTATTGCAAGGCTGCTTCTTGCCAAGCTTGCTGACAGAGTTAAAAAAGCCCAGGACATAGAGCTTGTTTTTTCGGATGATGTTATTGAATTTGTCGCAGAAAAAGGTTATGATATCAAATATGGAGCCCGTCCGGTAAAAAGGGTGATAAGGACAGAAATAGAGGATGTCCTTTCGGGCGATCTGCTTTCCGGCAAAGTAAAGCCCGGCGAGCGCGCCATAGTTAAAAAGAACGAAAACGGCTGCTACACGGAAGTAATAAAAGCGTAAGCTTACAAAAGCAGCACAAAAAGCATTTGTTTATGCCGGCAGAGATGCTCTGCCGGCATTTTGGGAGGGAATATGGCAAAAGACAGCGCTTTTTTCTGCAGTGAGTGCGGGTATGAATCTTCAAAATGGCAGGGGCAGTGCCCGTCATGCCGCGCATGGAACACCTTTGTCGAGGCACCCAAGGAAGCAAAGACAAAGAAAAGATCTGCGGCTGTATCATCACTGCCCGTCCTTATGAAGGACATCAAAACGGATGACGACGAAAGAGTTCTTTCGGGCTATAAGGAGCTTGACAGAGTTCTTGGAGGAGGGCTTGTGCGCGGAAGCCTTGTACTTGTGGGAGGTGACCCCGGCATAGGAAAATCCACCCTGCTTTTGCAGGCCTGCGGCAGGTATATAAAAGGCGGACAAAGCGTTTTATATGTTTCCGGAGAGGAATCCCTGCGCCAGATAAAGCTTAGGTCCGATAGGCTAAAGGATTCGGATGACATGCTTAGTCTTTTGTGCGAGACGGATCTTGGCATAATAGAAGAACAGATAAAAGAGAATAAGCCCGATATAGTCGTAATAGATTCCATCCAGACGATGTACTGCGAGCAGGCATCTTCTCTTCCGGGAAGCGTATCGCAGATAAGAGAATCCACCGCGACGCTTCTTAGGCTCGGAAAAAGCCTGGGCATAACCATCTTTTTGGTGGGCCATGTCACAAAAGAAGGCCTTGTCGCAGGCCCGAAGATCTTAGAGCATATGGTCGACACCGTGCTATATTTTGAAGGCGAGAGGAGCGCATCTTACCGCATACTCCGCGCCGTAAAGAACCGTTTCGGCTCCACGGACGAGATAGGCGTTTTTGAAA
>CADAQV010000286.1 GCA_902790095.1 uncultured Lachnospiraceae bacterium
TTGGCGTAAAGGATGAAGACTGCCTCGAAATGACTTTGCTTGCGGCAGATGAGGTCGTTCCGGCATCCGAAAAGGCCACACAGTTCTGCAACGACCACGGCATGGACAAAAAGACGGGCACCCTTATAGGTCTTTGTATAGAAGAGCTTTCAAACAACATCATAGAGCACGGCTTTTCACACGACAGGAGGCAGCACAGCATAGATATCCGTATCGCGCTGACCAAGGAGGGAGCTGTACTTCGATTCCGCGACAACTGCTTCAATTTCGACCCCGTACAGTATATGGAAATGCACTTAGAGGGCGAAGAGGACAATGTTTCGCACATCGGCCTCCGTATGGTCATGAAGCTTACAAAGTCGGCAAACTACATCAATTCACTCGGATTAAACAACCTGACTCTTTGTCTGTAAAGAGCCATATTTCGTAAAGGAGAATCACATGAAGGATCAGTTAAAAGGCATACTTTGCATTCTTTTGGCCGCCATGTGCTTCTCCTTTATGACTTTTTTTGTCCGTCTTGCGGGCGACCTGCCCACAATGGAAAAAGCGTTTTTCCGTAACGTTTTTGCTCTGTTTATAGCAGTGGGCACCATGATCGCAAAAAGAGAAAAGTTTGGCATACCGGTGGGCTGCCGTAAGGACATTTTTTTGAGATGCCTTTTCGGCACGACGGGGCTTATAGCAAATTTCTAT
The DNA here is from genome assembly GCA_902790095.1 of uncultured Lachnospiraceae bacterium. GTDB lineage: Bacteria > Bacillota > Clostridia > Lachnospirales > Lachnospiraceae > UBA4292. Next base: position 697 of record CADAQV010000286.1, read on the forward strand.
GCCATAGACCGCCTGGACCTTGCCGACGCAAACATGCTAAACAAGCTTTCGCCCTTTTTTGCGATCATCATTTCCATCCCCGTGCTTAAAGAAAAACCTTCAAGGATGGATATCATCGCGACAATTACCGCTTTTGTCGGCGCTCTCTTCATTATCCGCCCAAGCGGCAGCAACGTGCTTTTGGTGCCGGCCCTTGCGGGGCTTTACGGTGGCTTCGGCGCCGGAACAGCGTATGTTTTTTTAAGAAGAGCGACAAAAAACGGCGCAAAGCCCACAGTAATAGTCACCTGCTTTTCGGCCTTTTCGTGCCTTTTAACGCTGCCGTTCCTTCTGTTTGGATACGTACATATGACCGGGCAGCAGCTCATGTTCATGATGCTTGCCGGGCTTTCGGCCGCGGTCGCGCAGTTTGCCATAACAAACGCATACCGGTTTGCTCCCGCAAAAAAACTGTCCGTATTCGATTACACCCAGGTCATTTTTGCGGCTCTGTGGGGGATCCTTTTCCTGGGTGAAATACCCGAGGCACTGAGCATAGCGGGCTATGTCATCATCATAGGCGTAGCGGTCATCAGATGGAACAGGGCAAGAAAGGCGTCAGACTGACGCGATCGACATACACAAGGAGGAGAATTACGATGAAAGTAGGAATACTCGGAGCAGGCGGCATAGCCCGCAAAATGGCAGCAACCTTAAACGGCATGACCGACGTCACGGCCTATGCCATAGCATCAAGGGATATAGAAAAGTCCCGCGCCTTTGCCGCAGAGTTCGGCATAGAAAAAGCCTACGGCTCGTATGAAGAAATGCTGTCTGACGACCGGGTAGATCTGGTCTACATCGCCGTGCCCCATTCTCACCACCATGAATGGACCATAAAAGCCCTTAAGGCCGGCCGAAACGTCCTCTGCGAAAAGGCATTTGCCGCAAACGCTGCCCAGGCAGAGGAGATGATCGCCCTGTCCGAGAAAAAAGGCCTTTTGCTTGCCGAAGCCATATGGACAAGATACATGCCCTCCCGCAGGATGATAGAATCTATCATAAAAAGCGGCGAGATAGGCGAAGTAAAGTGCATTGATTCAAACCTCGGCTACCGCATCGCACAGAACAAACGCTTAACAGACCCTGCCCTTGCAGGCGGCTGCCTGTTGGACCTTGGCGTATACAACTTAAATTTCTCATCCATGGTAACGGATGCCGCCGTAGCGACGGTAGATGCCCGCATGGTGCCCACCGAAACCGGTGTTGACGGCCAAGGCGCAATAACACTTACATATGAAAACGGCATCATCTCCACCATGTTCAACACAATGTATGCCCTGACAGACAGAAGAGGCCTCATCACCGGAACGGACGGCTTTATAGTGGTCGAAAACATCAACGACCCCGAAAGGATAAGAGTATACGG
>CADAQV010000287.1 GCA_902790095.1 uncultured Lachnospiraceae bacterium
TCGCCTGCGCACCGCCGCTTTTCGTCGTGAAGATCGGTCGCTCACGACAGTCCAGCTTTGCAAATAGATCATAGAGACGCTGTCTTGCATTTACTATATAGGGCTGTTTTTTTACAGCCCCTTACGATTTAATTTCAGGTGTCACATCCGCAGACCAGCTCTCCCTGTCCGCAGCATACTTTTCTGCATTTTCGGGTGATACATAGTCAAATATGACCTCTACTTTTTCAATATTTCCAAGGTCTTCGCCGGGAATAACGCAGGCAGCGCAGCCTTCGGTATTTCCGTCCGCCCTTCTCGCATCCGCAGGCACTGCTGTGACCCATGCATTATAAAGATTTACCCTGGTGCAGTGATGATCATCGGATGTCGTATAAGGCTTTCCGGTGAAAGCGTAATCTTCTCCGTTGATCTTAAAGCCTATGATCTCCATTGTATATCCGGGGAAAAGATCTTCTCCGTTAAACAGTCCGACCGCGGAAAAAGCTGTTCCTTTTGAATTGCCCGCACCGGTAAAATCTATGCTCACCACATATGTTCCTTCTCCTGTCACAAGCACGTCCGTAGGCACTACACCTGCCGAAAGGTTGTCGGGAGAATAAACATTTCCCACGCTGTATGAAAGAGCATAGTCGCCGCTGTTCCACATGATCCATGCAACGGCCTTGTCCTTGTCATCGGAGGTGGCGATGGCATTGGGATTAAAGCTTGCAGGTGCAGCAGCATAGTTTTTGTTAAAGCTTTCAAGCCCTGCGCTCTTTTCCTGCTGCTCGCTCATCTTCGCGCTTTGAGCTGCAAAGCTTCTCTTTTCAAACAGGGACTTGGTACCTTCAAACTTCATCTTTGCTTCGGTCCTTGAATAAAGAGTCGAGCAATCCCACAAAACGGGAACGCAACCGTAAGCGTCGCAAAGATCGAGAAGTGCGCCCATCCAGTCGGTGGTATTGTTCTTTTCCCATGTTCCGTCTGTAAGGACACCGTATTCGCCGATGATCACAGGGATTCCCGCATCCGTAAATTTCTTTAAGAGAGTGAGGGATGTATACATGCTCTCATACTCTTTTGAGGTCCCCCACTGATTTACCGTGGATCCATCGCCGCAATAATTCCATGGAGTGTAATAATGGCAGGATACCATCAGCTTATTCTCCACGCTGTCGACAGGTATCTTATATCTGTCATCCACAGTAAGCTCTATAGTGGTGTCATACCCCGCAAGGAGCAGAAAACGGTTTGCGTTGTTACCTCCTGTGGACCTTACGATATCGACAAATTTCTGATTTATGGCATTTGCTACCTGATAGCAGGCATCCTTGTCAAGAGTTCCGGAATCGGGAGCATAATCCGTATCGTTCAGTCTTGCCCCAAGCTCTTCGTTTCCGGATTCAAAGATCAGATGATTACCGTATTCTTTATATCTTTCGCAGATCTGTTTCCACATAAGTTCATACAGCACCCACGCATTTTGAACCGTTTCTTCGGAAGCCGAACCGAACATGCCCCACCATCCGCCGTCCCAGTGGTCGTTAATGATAACGTACATATCTTCATTTATCGCATAATTGATGATCTCTTCGACTCTGTTAAGATACTCCTCGCCGATAGTATAATCACCGTTTTCAAAATCCATGGCATTGGTCCATGCGACAGGTATTCTTATACAGTCAAAGCCTGCGGCCTTCATCCCCGAAATGCTTTCCTGCGTGGTAACGGGCTGTCCCCAAAGAGTCTCATATACACTTGGATCTGCCTTTACTCCCTGACTCTTGTGTCCGTATGCCTCCATGGTATTTCCAAGGTTTATTCCGTTTCCCATAAGATATGCCAGCTGTGAAGCCGTCATCTCTTTGTGGATATTTCCGTCATCCTTCGTTTCGATACCGTTTGCGGAAAGGTGTTTTGGTTTCTCCGTCTCGGGAGGCGCAGTCTCCGTAGCGCGGGTCGTAGCAGTACTTGTCTCTTCCTCGCTACTCCGGCTGCTTGTTTCATCCACCGGGCTATTAGCAGCGCATCCCGAAACGGTTGCGGTCAGCAAACATGCCAAAAGAGCATATATAGCCTTATTCTTCATCTTGTTTTTCCTCGTTTTCATCAGGCTTTTTT
>CADAQV010000288.1 GCA_902790095.1 uncultured Lachnospiraceae bacterium
GGAACATCGGAAGATTGGCAAACAGCACCCAGTCGAGGAAACATGTGTCATAGATACCGATCCACGCCATCAGGCCGAAAGTGAGCAAAAAGCCCTGCCGGAAGGTTTTCGCCCCGGCAATAAGGGAGCAGACAAGCAGGATACATGTAAAAAGCAGCACGCCGAAGCCTTTGGTCAGGATCACATTTTTTGACTTGTAGCTTACATCGACCCGCTCATGGGTTTTGAAATATTCCTCCTGAATATCGGGCGGATAATTATGGATGCTCGCAGGGCTGTACTTTCTGTCGCCGCGATAATAGGTAAATATGATCGCCGTAAAAATCGCCGCAAAGACAATCATTTCGATCAGGATAACCCAGATGCTCATATTCAGACCTCCGTATAAATGCTATCCACACAAGGTGCAGACTCACGCCGCAAGCGCGGAGACTGCGGGGAAGATCACAAACAGCTTCAGCAGCTGGCTTTTGATGTTGAAGCCGTGCCTTGTAGATCGTACAGCATCTTTATCTCTTATTTCCTCGCAAGCACCGTGATCCACGGCTCTTTCCGGTGTGATGGCGGGCAGATGTGTAAAGCCCCAGTCTGCAAGTTTGGCTTGCCCGGCGTTCATTCCGCCTTCGTTAGCCTCCGCTAACTTATGGGCAAAAAAATAAAGTCTTAGATTTCCAGTATTATGAGACGATGATCGCTTTGATTTCACTCCCGGTATTCTTCCTTCCAGTATATATTGATTCACCCAGCGTACAGAAATCCCCCATTTAGTTAGCCATCTCTAACCGTCTTTTATTATATTCCACGTAAAGAGGAAACTCAAGAGGAAAGAATATCGTAATGCATGATAAAATGAACACCGGTGCCCTTTCAGGCACCGGCGCATTCTCTTCCAACCATTTAACTTTGTCCAACCCCCGCATATGGTATCGATTTGATAAGGCACTGTGCGGCATCCTCAATGTCTTGATAAAGATCCGGTTCCGGCCGTACTTCAGATATTCTTGTAAAGCTCATAACAGTTATGTCCTTTGGGGACATCTTTGAGCTCGCCCCTGATCAGATAGCCGTTCTTTTTGAAGAAATCGACATTCCAGTCTCCTGCGTTTGTCATAATCACCGGCGCATCATTTTCCTTTGCAAATTCTTCCGCTTCCTTCAATAAATACGTGCCGAAACCCTGACGTCTGAGCGGCTCTTCCACAAAGAGCGCTTCAACAAAGCCATATGCACCTTTATTCACGGCCGCAATCACGCCTGCCGCAAACTTGCCGTCTTTGTCCGCCAGTTTCTTATAAAAACCAACGTTTTCGTAATTTGGCTCATAGGCTTCGTCGTATGTGTCAAGACCGTTTTGTATCATATTCGCATCGTCCTCACTGCCGAAGGAAAGCTTGAACCGCGTACTGCTGTCGTTTGTCGGCACATAGTTTGGCGTGTCCTTGTCAAGGTACTTGACCAATGAATAATCGATATAGCCGTTTGCTTTTTTCAGCGTTGTAAAAACCGTGTAGCCGTGTTTTTCATAGAACGGTCTTGCCATATAGCTGGCGGTGCCGAGCGTGACGACCCGACAGCCCTTCTCTCTTGCAATCCGCTCGACCTCGCGGATGATCATAGAGCCGATCCCCTGATGGCGATAGCGTTCATCCACCCAAAGCTCTTCAAGCAAAACTCTCGACCAGTGGTATTCGTATGCCTCTGCGATGCATCCGCCGATGATCTCACCGTTTTCATTCTCAACTTTAAGAACAAATTCTTCTTCGTCCGCGTCCACTTCGCGCGGCACGATCTCATTGATCTTTTCACCGATATATGCGGCATCTTCTTTCGTCAGATCCCCGATTTTATAATCCATTTATTCTTCTCCTCAAAACCAGACCTGTCCATTGTCTTTATCTGTTTTTCCGATAGTCCGCATTCTTCGGTTCATACGGCACCGAAATGAAGTCTTTCTTTTGGTGGTACAAGCAGCATACTGTCTCGACGTGGCTTGAGACCACAATACGACTAACTCATTTTTCCGACCGTTCGCGGAAACTTGTCCATGATATCGACCGTTCGCTAATCGGCGCCCGGGAACATCTGCCCGTTCGCGGAAAC
>CADAQV010000289.1 GCA_902790095.1 uncultured Lachnospiraceae bacterium
GGCCAGTCCCGGGGTCTAAAAATTCCTCGGTGCGTTTGTGAGGCGTGATGAACATAAGCATTATGAAATAGAGCACCACGCCGATACATATCATGATGGCGATGTAATAATTGGTGATGATACAAAAGGCGAGCGACAGGCAGTACAAAAGACATTTGTCGCGCTTTATCATCTGTTCGAGACCGAGTATGACAAGAGGAAATGCCAAAAGGCAGTCAAGCCACATGATATTCCAGCTGTATGCGGCCATATATCCGCTTAAGGCGTAGAATACGGCAAACATCGTTATGGCATAATCGTTTCTTCCTGTGTGCTTTTTAAGGAAGAGACCGAAGGTAAAGCCCGAAAGGCCTATCTTTAATACTATGCCGAGTGTTATGAACTCAATAACATACTTTGCGGGGCAGAAGATCATCAGCCAGTTGAAGGGGCTTGAAAGATAGTATGCAAACAGGGCAAGGAAATTCGAACCGTTTCCTATATCCCAGCTGTAGAAAATATCTCCGCCGCGCTTTATCTTGTCATTCAGCTCCTTAAAGAAGGGGGCATACTGATGATAAAGGTCTGTTCTAAGGAAGCATCTTTCGCCGAAGGGGAAGATGCCGCGCTGAATGAATACCAGCAGCATTACAATGACGGGTATCAGAAAACAGAGCAGAAGAGGAATGTTTCCGGCGATCTTCCGGCCGAGCCGCCTAAATATTCCCGGCCCTTTTTCCTTTACTTCATTTATGTTACCCTCTGAAACAGAGGCAGTTTTATTCTTAGACATTGTCGTCCTCCCTTTTTTTGAAAATAAAGAATTTGCTTGCGAAATAGTTCATGATAACGACAAACACGTTCGATAAGATCTTGGCTATCCAGTTTGGCAAAAGCAAAAGCCAGTCGACGGTCACAAAGATGAACAGGCTCTCAAAGCCAAGAGAAGCCACTCTTGCAAGCGCAAAGGCAGAAAGCTCCTTTAAAAAAGCTTTGCCCTTCCATCCTTTGCTTTGAAAAACAAATATCTTGTTTACAACAAAGGCAAAGGCCACGGATACGATCCATGCTATAAGGTTTGCTATCGTGGCGGAATACGCTACGCCTGCCGAAGACAGCAGGCTGTCTGCCACAAGATCGACAACGTAATTGACCGCGGTGGTAAGAACGCCGCAGATCAGGTATGATACTGTCTCGCGGTTTACCAGCTTTTTCAAAAAAACATTATTTTTCATATTCTCTCCGGTGTAGGGCATGGATATGGTTCTTAAGTGACGCCCCATAGCACACCATTCTATATACTAGCCGAAAATGAGTAAAAAGTAAATAAAGAAAAGAAAAAAATAATGCAAAAAATAATGCGATACATGAAATTTTATTATGGAAAAAAATCATCATATATGATATATTGGATTGGACCATGTGTGCCGTCTTTGACGTATATTTTGAGAGGTTTTTATGAATTGCTGGTATGTACTGGGGATATCCCCGACTAAGAACGCAGAAGAGATAAAAGAGGCCTACAAGCGTGAGCTTAAGAAACATCATCCCGAGGATGATCCGGCCGGTTTCAAGGCCCTTAGAAATGCATATTCGGAGGCCATGGAATATGCAGCAAGGGAGGACGGGCCAAAGGAAAGTGAAAATGTCTTTGATGATACGCCTTCGGGCAGGTTTCTTAAAGAACTCAACGATATCTATTTTGACTACAAACGCAGGATAGATCCGGAAGAGTGGAAAAAGCTCCTGTCGGGCGATGCTCTTTTCTGCCTTGACACTCACGAGGAGACGGAAGAAGGGATCATGACATTCCTTATGTCCCATCATTTCATTCCCGGAGTCGTCTGGGGAGTGATCACGGACAGCCTTGAAGTCGGAAACCGGAGAAAAGAGCTCAAAGAGAAATATCCCGATAATTTTCTGGATTATATGCTCAATAATTCCAGATATCCGGATTCCTTCGATTACGCTGCCTTGGAGTTCAAAAATAAGGCGTTTAAGCCCACCGATATTGACGAATACATAGATGGTCTTTACAGGGTAAGGGCGGTTCTCGGCGAGAGAAAATTCGATGAGGCCGAAGGCGACAGACGGAAAAAGCCGACGCGATCTCAAAAAGGATCTGCGAAAAATACTCAAATGATGACGACTGTCTTATGGCAAGGGCCATGTTTCTGTTTTCTTCCAAGCAGTATGCCAAAGGAAGAGAGATGTATGAAAAGCTTACCGGCAGCAAAGTGGTCGGCTATGCGGCAAGGTGCGGGCTTGCGGACTGTCTTTTGGAAGAGGGCAGATATGAGGAGGCGGCAGCGGCATATAAAAAGCTTTTGATGGAAAAGCATTTTGACGGCTATGTTCACTACAGGCTGTCCGTTTGCAACGAAGCTTTGATAAATGAACTTTCCGAAAAAATAAAAAATGATGACGACCCCGAGCTGGCCGTAAAGCTTTGCTGGGCATATTATCAGAACAACCGCACAGATGAAGCCTACGATGTCATAAAGAATGCAAAGGAAAACGGCCCGGTCCTCATGGACATACTGTATCTTCAGGGAAGATGTCTTCTTATGAAGAGAATGTTCGCGCAGGCTCAGGCAAGGTTTGCGAGATGGCTTCAGATCTTTGACAACTACCGCAGCCTTGAAGGAGAAGTGGGCGACAGAAACAGAGAAAGAGAAGAGCTTGTATACTATTTCCTCGGAGAAGTCGAAAGAGAGGAAAAAAATTACATAACAGCTCTTGAATATAACGAAAAAGCCATCAGGTGCATGAAGATAGACAAGGATCTTATCATGTGCCAGAAGGGCATGGTGTTAAAGAAGCTCAAGAGGTATGACGAGGCTTTCGAAGCCTTTGAGACAGCCCTTGAATACAGCTTTGACAATGTAAATGCAATGCTCTGCCTGGGAGATCTGAGCAGGCTTAAAGGAAATGTAAGAGAAGCCGAATGGTACTACGAGCGTGCAAGCTTTGCGCTTGATGGTCTTCCGGAGGCAAGGGGCAGGCTTTGCAGGCTCTACCTTGACGAAGGACTTCCGGAGCAGGCCGAAGAGATACTTGAGGCATTTAAGAAAGAAAACTATGAAAGTGCCGCAATGGATTTTTGCGAGGCTTTGATATACGCCGGCAAGAGGGATTACAAAAAAGCCGCGGAGATAATAAAAAAGCTTAACGCCATGGATTATTACTCGCCCGAATGCGACATTGCAGGCATCATGGAAAAAGAAGAATATGACTATGAGGCCGTAAATATTCTTGTGGAAGCGGGCGAGATGCATCCGGCAGAGGCAGCAGACATCATGCGAAAGGTAGTAAAGAGCGAGCCGGATAATGTCAACTATGCTTATTACCTTGCAGGGCTGTGCTTTAGAAACAGCCAGGATGCGGATGCCATAAAGTATTACAAAAAAGCATTGAAACTAAGCCCGGGAAACGAGACCATCATGATGGCGATCGCCAATTTTTACAGGGAAAGCGGCGATCCGAAGGAAAAAGATACTCTTCTTGGACTGCTTAAGATCGATCCGGATCACCCGGATGCAAACGGGCATATCGGCGATTTCTACGACAGGAGAAGGG
>CADAQV010000290.1 GCA_902790095.1 uncultured Lachnospiraceae bacterium
TTTAAATATCGACAACCGCAAGATGTCGAAATCACTCGGAAATTTCCTGCTTGTAAGAGATATATCAAAGCTGTATGACCTTCAGGTATTAAGATTCTTCATGCTTTCGGTACATTACCGCAGTCCCATGAACTACTCCATAGAGCTTATGGAATCGGCTAAGGCAGGCCTTACAAGGATAGTCACGGCTGTAAGCAGGCTCAAAGAGCTTACAGGGGCAGACAGAGTTTCAAATGAAGCCGATGAGGCCGTAAAAGCAGAGCTTGTCAGGCTTGCCGGAAAGTTTGAAGCCGCACTTGATGACGATTTCAACAGCGCCGATGCAATATCTGCAATCTTCGAGATAGTAAAGCTTTGCAATGTTTCGATAAATGAGGAAAGTTCAAAAGACCTGATCGCATATGCACTTAATGAGATAATTAAGCTTAGTGATGTGCTGGGGCTTAAAGTATCCGCCAAAAAGGAACTCCTTGATGATGAGATAGAAGCGCTTATCGCAGCAAGGACCGAAGCCAGAAAGAATAAGGATTTTGCAAAGGCAGATGCCATAAGGGACGAACTTTTGGAAAAAGGTATTATTCTTAAAGACACAAGGGCCGGCGTTACATGGGAGAGAAAATAATGGATGCATCGCTTTATTCTCCCCTTGATCTGGCATATCTTGGGGATGCCGTTTACGAACTCTACATCAGGTCAACTCTTGTAAGGGCAGGGAATATTCCTGTTGGAAAGCTCAGCAAAATGGGGGCAAATCTTGCCATGGCAAAAACGCAGGCTGCCATGGTGGATGCACTTGAAGATTACTTAAGTGAAGATGAAAAGAAGATGATCCAGCGAGGAAAAAACGCAAAGGTCGGCGCCATTCCCTCATCCTGCACGGCAAGGGAATACCATAAAGCCACAGGCCTTGAATGCCTTATCGGATATCTTTATCTTGGCGGAAACATGGAAAGAACCATGGAAATAGTATCGGAAGGATGGAAAAGGTGCGGATATGCACAGTAGATGTCAGGAAACACTTATAGAAGGAAGAAACGCGGTGCTTGAAGCCATAAAAAGCGGCAAGAGCATAGACCGGATAATCCTTTCGGGAGATACAAAGACCGACGGCAAGGATGAAAGCCTTAAAAAGATCGCAGACCTTGCAAGGTCAAAAAATATCTATCTCAAATATGAAAACAGGGATGTGCTCGATAAGGCATCCGAATCGGGAAGGCATCAGGGAGTTATCGCATATGCCTTCGGTTACGAATATGCCGACGTAAAAGATGTCCTTGCCATAGCAAAAGAAAGAGGAGAGTCTCCTTTCTTGATTCTCCTTGACGGAATAGAAGATCCACACAAGCTCGGTGCCATCATAAGGACGGCAAATCTTGCGGGGGCGCATGGAGTGATCATTCCAAAGCACCGAGCAGCCGGCCTTACGGCAACAGTCCTTAGAACAAGCGCAGGCGCGGCAAATTATACACCGGTTGCGCAGGTGGCTAATATTGCCCGTACCATAGAAGAACTGAAGAAAGAAAACATATGGTTCGTATGTGCGGATATGGACGGTACGGTAATGTATGACCTTGATTTAAAAGGCGGTATCGGTCTTGTTATCGGAAACGAAGGAAAGGGTGTTTCGCGCATAGTACGCGAGGCATGTGACATGATCGCATCCATTCCCATGAAGGGCGACATAGATTCTCTTAATGCTTCCGTAGCATGCGGAGTGCTTGCATACGAAATAGTCAGACAAAGAAGATAAAAAACAGGGTGCCGCTGCACCCTGTTTTTTATGCGTTATCGACAGTTTCACTGCATTGTTTTTTTATGACCATCGGCCAGATACACATAACAAAGAGAAGCATTATGAGCCTTGCCGCAAAGTTGCCCCAGTGTGAGCCGAAGGCGGCAACTATGGTTGCGGGTGCGAAAAGCTCTTTCCATGCAAGAGCAATGGCAGCACCGATAAATACAAGCACGGGGAGATTCTTTGATCCAAACGGGATCTCATAGTGGATATAGTGTCTTTCGATATAGCTTCCGACAAGATAGCCGGTCAAGGC
>CADAQV010000291.1 GCA_902790095.1 uncultured Lachnospiraceae bacterium
TTAACAACGCCGTGGAAGAGCTTAGGGACTATTTCCTGGGGGATAACATCTACGGAACGACAGACGAAGTGCTGATGCACTACTATGGCCCGTTTATGAACAGATTAAGGGCTTCAACATAGAGGCTCCTTTTTGCTCAAAACTTAAAACTTATGAGACTACCTAGTGACGTGACTGTTTTAGCGTGCTAGAATAGTCTCATAATTTATGCTCAAAATTAATGTTGCAAAAGGAGCCTGTGTATGCGGAAAATGAGCGAGAAAGATAAGAGGGAATACGACCGTATCACCGCCCATGCTGAGCAGATGACGCTGCCGCTGGAAAAGCTGACTACAAGATCAAAAATATATGGTTATGCACGCGTGAGCACTTATGGGCAGGCCGCGCACGGAAATTCCCTGGAGGAGCAGAAAAGGCAGCTGCGTAAGGCAGGAGCGGAAGAGATCTTCGCCGACGTTTTTACCGGCAAGACAGCTCAATGTAGGCATACTCAGTAACGACAGCGTCTCTACGCTGCTCCGGAACATCCTTCTTTCCTTTGCGCAGTTCGAGCGGGATATGATCGTGGAACGGACGCAGGAAGGTCGCGCGATAGCCCGCCGGAGGGACGGATACCGTGAAGGACGTCCCAAGAAGTACAGTAGGGCGCAGATAGAACATGCTATAGATCTTCTTGATGATTACTCTTATAAGCAGGTCGTCGAGATGACCGGCATAAGCAGAGCAACGCTCGCGCGAGAGAAAAAAAGATATACGTATCGAGATTGTGAATAGGTGAAAGATATGAAACCAATGATTAAGTATAGAGGTGGCAAGTCTAAGGAGATTCCATTTTTTAAGAGTTTTATACCTGAACAATTTGACACATACTATGAACCTTTTTTGGGAGGAGGTGCAGTTTATTTTTGTATTGCTCCGGAGAAAGCAGTTCTTAATGATATCAACGCGGGTGTTATGACTTTTTACAGAGAAGTTAAAAGCAGGTATCCGGAAATGAGGCGCCAGCTTGACCTTCTCCAGGAAGAATATGAAAAAAACCAAATGGCATATGAGGCTTTAAAAAAAGAACATCCAGATGATCGCGTCGAGAATAAAAACGAAAACCTATATTATGCGTTAAGGGATATGTTTAATCATAAGACGGAGCCAGAATATCTCGATTCGGTTTTATACTTCTTTATCAACAAGACGGCTTATTCCGGGATGATACGGTATAACGCACATGGCGAATATAATGTTCCTTTTGGGCGATATAAAAATTTTAACACCCGCCTGATTACCGATGAACATCATAAACTATTGCAAGGAGCCGACCTTAAATGCGGAGACTTTTCGGCTTTGTTCGACATGGCGACGGAAGGCGACTTTATGTTTCTTGATCCGCCGTACGACTGTATTTTTAATGATTATGGAAACATCACGTTCACGAATGGCTTTGATGAAGCGGAGCACCGTAGGCTTGCGGCAGAATATAGAAAGTTAAAATGTAAGGCCCTTATGGTTATTGGAAAAACTCCCTTGACCGAAGAACTGTACGCCGATTTTATTAAAGGTGAATATGAAAAATCATACGCCGTAAACATTAGAAATCGTTTCAAATCAGAGGCGAAGCATATAATTGTCACGAACTACTAAGGAGGGGAAAATGGCATATCTAAAAGGGCAAAAAACACTGTTTTTCATCACTTCTCCGAGATCTCCAATGAAAATGCAACCAGAGATATCTCTCCTGGTTGCTCGCTTTTCCAATAAGCCTTGGAATTCAAAGACACAGGCTGATTTCATGGAAGCCCTGGTGCAGGATCCAAACTTCGAAGGAACGGGATCTCCGTCAGATATGGCATTCAGCGCAAGGGACCGTATTAATAGAGGCCCTAAGGCGCTTGGATTTGTCGACTTAAAACCGACAATTCAATTAACTGCAGCAGGTTCAAATTTTATTGACAGCGAACTGTCTGAAGAAGCGCTTCTTAGACAATTATTAAAATTCCAATTGCCATCCCCGTATCATACAGAAACCGCAGGAAAAACAAGCGTTTTCTTTGTGAAACCATACCTGGAGATTTTTCGGCTAATCGACACTTTGGGTACAATCACCTTCGATGAGGTTATGATATTTGGAATGCAGCTAACGGATTATTCAAAATTCGAGGAAGTTGTTCAAAAAATATATAAATTTCGCGAAAAGAAAAAGCTCAATAAAGGGAGTTATAAGACCTTTATGGGAGAGTATAGAGACAGCGAAATTATGGAAATTTTTAAGGATGATATTTTGAGCGGAAACACCAAGACCCGTTTGTCCGGCGCGTCGCCCATTTTGCTCCCCCTCT
>CADAQV010000292.1 GCA_902790095.1 uncultured Lachnospiraceae bacterium
GCATACACAGAGCATTCGATCCTTAACGAATGCGAAAATGAAGTCGACAACAAATACAGGATCTGGTGGGGCCAGGCAGAGGCAGTGATCGGCTTCCTTAACGGATATCAAAGAGACGGTGAAGAAAAATATCTCGCTGCAGCGTGTGATATCTGGACATACATAAAGGAAAAGATGACCGATTTCCGTCCGGGCGGTGAATGGTTCTGGAGACTTAACCCCGATCACACCCCTGACTTTGAAAAGCCCATCGTAGAGCCCTGGAAATGCCCTTATCACAACGGCAGAATGTGCATAGAAGTACTTAAAAGAGGTATAGAGCCCAAATATCATCCCAGATATTACTATGTACAGGCCGACTATGAAGCGCTTATAGCAAGAAAGAACATAAAAGCAGACTTTACAAACGGCATTTACAGCAGGTATAAATATCCTGTACTTACAGCCGCACATGCTCCTGTGTTCTGGAAATATGACTTGAATCCAAGGACTAATCCGTTATTCCTTGAAAGGCTTGGCATCAATGCCACTATGAATTCCGGAGCCATCTATTTAAACGGCAAGTACTGCCTTGTTGTAAGAGTAGAGGGTAATGACCGTAAATCCTTCTTTGCGGTTGCGGAAAGCGACAACGGTATAGACGGGTTCAAATTCAGGGATTATCCGATACTCTTTGAGGATACATGTCCCGAAGAGACAAATGTATATGACATGCGTCTTACACAGCACGAAGACGGCTATATCTACGGCGTATTCTGTTCCGAAAGCAAGGATCATTCGTCAAATGATCTTTCGGCTGCAGTTGCGGCTGCGGGCATCGTAAGGACAAAGGATCTTGAAACGTGGGAGAGACTTCCCAATCTTGTGACCCTCAATTCGCCCCAGCAGAGAAACGTAGTCCTTCATCCCGAATTTGTAAACGGCAAATATGCCTTCTACACAAGGCCGATGGATGACTTCATCGACACAGGCTCGGGCGGCGGAATAGGCTTCGGTCTTTGCGACGATATAACTAAAGCCGTTATAGACGAAGAGATAATCACATCCAGGAGAAAATATCATACCATAACAGAAGTAAAGAACGGTGCCGGTGCGGTTCCCATCAAAACAGACATGGGCTGGATACATATCGCGCATGGCGTAAGAAACACCGCAGCAGGCCTCAGATATGTCATCTACGCATTCGCAACAGACCTTAAAGAGCCTTGGAAAGTAATTGCGGAGCCTTCGGGTCTTCTTATCTGCCCTCAGGGTGAGGAGAGAGTCGGAGACGTTTCTAACGTAACATTTACAAACGGTGCCATTGCCCGCGAAAACGGAGATGTATATATTTACTATGCATCATCGGACACAAGAATGCACGTTGCAACAACGACTATTGACATCCTTAAGGATTATGTGTTTAATACTCCCGAGGATCCTTTAAGAAGCGTTTTGTGCGTTGCTCAGCGCAATGAAATGATAAGAAAGAATCTTGAATTCATGAAATAATGCCTTATGGCCTTAACGACCGTCTATGGGGGGATAAGTATGTTTTTTGATCTGTTTTCAAAAAAAGATTTTTGCAGCATCTGCGGCAGAGAAGTCGCGGTCAAAAAACTGCACCCTTTAAGCGACGGTAATATCTGCGCAGATTGCAGCAGCATTATAGGTCTCGGTGAACGCTTTGATGTAAAGCTCACCGCAGAGGAGTATCATTCCCTTGCATCCGACAGAGTCCAGATCGTAAAGCTTCGCATAGCAAGTTTCGTATCTGCAAACCCGGGAATAATGCTTGACGAAGGTGAGACTTGCTTCTTTATATCCCTTGCGGATATCGGCAAGGAAAAGAAGAGAAGCATCACTGTCAAAAAAGGCAACACGACCGAACGCACAACGGAAGAATACTTTGAAAAGTATCCCTGCCGCCTTCTTGTCACAGGCAAAAGGATACTTGCCATAGCAGACCAAAACGGCTTTGAGATAAAGCTTGCAAAGCTCAGCGACATCCGCTTCGGACAAGATAGAGTGACCTTTTACTCGGGCTCGAAAGCA
>CADAQV010000293.1 GCA_902790095.1 uncultured Lachnospiraceae bacterium
GGCTGCCGACGCGCTCGTATTTCCTGTTGTACCAGTAGACAAAACTGGGGATGACGCGCTGGAAAATGCGCCCGAGAGGGATCTCGCCGGGCTTGATGACAAGATGAATGTGGTTAGTCATCAGGCAGTAACCGAGGATCTTGTAGCCGCAAATCGGCTCGTACCTGCGAAGGACTTCCAGAAACTTTTCAAAGTCTTCTTGATCTTCGAAAACATCCTGCTTGTTGATGCCGCGATAGATGACGTGGTAAATACCGAGGGAACTGATTTTGCGCTTGGCAGTTGGCATTGACGTGACCTTTTTGACCTTTCTTTTAAGCTTTCTTCAATTAAGAAATGAATGTAACAGTGAGTTATAGACAGCTGTCTGATAAGGCGTTTGTCTGATAGAAATGATGACAACGTTTGTAATTTAATAGATGCATTGTGGAAGTTTTGCGGAGAAGCCCGCAGAAAACCTGATGAAATGCGGTGCCTTTGTTATGGAAAAGACACTTAATGTGAGATGCGGCGCTTGTTTGCAGATAAAGACGGCGCCGAATTGTTACGTAATATGTTATCACAGCAGACATTGAGGCGCAATGAGCATTGTGTGTATTGGAGACCCTAGAGGTCGTTTTATTGGAGGTAATAGAAATTGAAAACAATTATACTTTATTATTCGAATCATCATGGTAATACAAAAAAGCTGGTGGATGCAATTGTAGCGTCAGATCCTGAAAATGTGGAGATTCTGGATGTTACTACAGAAGGACCGAAGGATCTTTCCGGTTATGAATGGATTGGCGTGGCGTCTGGTATATATGCAGGGAATTTTGGTAAACCGATTCTTAACTATATGAGGGAAAATCTGCCAGAAGGCAAAAACGTATTTATCCTATTTACCAGTGCTTTCAATTTGGATAGCCTTTCATCTTCAGCAAGAAAGGTTATTGAAGAGAAGAAATGCCATGTGATGGGACAGTATAATTGCCCGGGCTATAATACATTTGGACCATTTAAGCTTATAGGAGGTACCGCCAAGGGTCATCCTACCAAGGAAGAGCTTGATGGGGCGGTGAAGTTCTATAAGAATTTGTGATTGTACAATAAAGACAGTGAGAAGCTAAGTTGGTCTATGCAGAAATAAAGTGCTCCCGGAACTTTGCGAAATTCTGGGAGCGCTTTTTTGAATTTTTGGAAAGAGACCTCTTAGGGGAGAGCTCTGTAGAGGAGAGCTCTGAGGTTCTTTTTTATTTTGATAAAAAAGCAAGACCTCTAGGGTACATTGTTCTTGAGTGTGTTAGAGACCTCTAGGGTGATTTGATGATTTGATGTATAATCATGACAAAGCACTTACTGAGGAGGAACTAGAAATGAATGTTGAGGAAACACTTGAAGCACTCAGAAGGAAGGCGCTTCATGATCCTGCACTTAAGGATGCATTGCTTGCAACAAAGAACCATCCAAATTCTTTGGGGGAGTTCTGCAGGATCAGCACAGAAGCCGGTTTTCCTCTTTATGATATGGATGTTATCGAGTATGGAGAGTCTGCCTATGCGTCCATGAAGCGAAGTACTAATGGTGGTGGAGAAAACTCACCGCTGCTTGAAGGAGAGGATGATGCATACGAGATGTTTCTATATGAACTGGGAACAGAAGGACCTCTAGGGTGCCTTTGAAGTGAACAGAAGGACCTTTAGGGTGCCTTCGAGAAAGGGCGAAATATGAAGTTTTTGCAAAAACTCGGCAAAGCGATCATGCTGCCGGTGGCTTGCCTGCCGTTGTGCGGCATATTGATGGGACTGGGGTATCTTATGTGCCCTGCTACGATGCAGGGCGGCGAAGCAGCCGGATTCATACCGATGGTGGGTATGTTTTTGGTGAAAGCAGGCAGCGCGCTGATCGACAATATCGCAATTCTTTTCGCTGTTGGTGTCGGTGTCGGGATGGCTGATGAAAGGGACGGCACTTCTGCGCTGGCCGCCCTGGCTTCCTGGCTCATGATCACGACGCTGCTCAAGCCCGATAATGTAAAACCGTTTTTGGAA
>CADAQV010000294.1 GCA_902790095.1 uncultured Lachnospiraceae bacterium
ACCTGTATATCAAGGATGCAAAGACATATGAAGATGACAGACCGATAGGAAACATTCTCATCCTCGCAGAGAGCGGTGAGAATATCGGAAAAGGCATGACCCTCTTTTTTAAAGGGGGAGCATCCGTTATTCCCCATGCCACAAACCCCGGACAGTTCGATTCCGCAGCCTACTACAAGTCACAGGGAATACTCATAAGATGCATAGACCCGCAGCTTATGGTGCTTAAGGACAATAACGCGTTTGACCGGCTTATCCATAACATAAAAAAGAAGCTCGGCGAGGCACTTTATAAAATGTGCGGCGAGGATGCAAATGTCTGCGCCGCCATGCTCCTTGGCGAAAAAGGAGAGCTTGACGAGGATACAAAGGACCTGTATAAGGCAGGAGGAATATCACACCTCCTTGCGATATCGGGTCTTCACGTATCATTTATCGGCATGCTCATTTTCAGGCTCTTGAGACTCTGCAGACTCGGAGTGGTTTTGTCATGCGGTCTTTCAGGGGGATTCGTAACATTATATGCGATCATGACAGGAGGCTCCGTCTCTGCGCTCCGTGCGGCAATAATGTATGTCATTTCCCTTATCGCCCGCCTTACCGGCAGGACATATGACATGATAACAGGCCTCACCGTAGCTTTCTGCATTGTTCTTCTTATTTACCCCGGGCAAGTTTATGCCTCGGGTTTCTGGCTTTCCTTCGGCGCCGTAAGTGCCTTTGCCATTATGATGCCGGATATCTCAAAACTGTTTAAGATGCTTAAAAAACATAAAAAAGGAAGAAAATCGTTTGCTCTAAGAAAAGCAGAAAGCATAAAAAGAGGAGTGCTCGGAAGCAGCGCAGTCTCATTCTTCACCATGCCAATACTTGCCTGGAACATGTACGTCGTAAACCCCTTAAGCTTATTTTTAAACATTCTCGTCATCCCCTTAATGACAGTTATTATGATAAATATGCTATCTGTCACTGCCGTTTACCTCGTTTTGAGAAAGGCGGCTGCGCGCCTTACTTTCCTCTGGCTGCCCGGTCATACCGTGCTTCGGATATACAGCAAGGCCTGCGAACTGTCTGCGGGCTCGCCGCTCGGCCGCTTTGTCACAGGAAGACCCGCCATATGGCAAATGGTCATATATCTTGCGGCCCTTGCACTTCTTGTTCTCCTTATCCACTTTGCGGCTTCTTTTACCGAAAAGCAAAGAGAACTAAAGGCTGCCAAAACAAAAGAAGACATCCCGGTAAAAGCCGCTTTTTTGATAAAACTTTCAATCATCCCCGTGCTTATCGCCCTCCAGCTCCCTTCAGCCCTCATCTTAAAACGCCAAAAGGAGGATAACACATTCATCTTTTTAGATGTAGGCCAGGGCGACGGCATGATCGCCTTCTCAGGCGACATCTGCATGGCAATAGACGGCGGAAGCTCCTTTATCCAAGGCATCGGAGCCTACCGCATAGAGCCTGCCATCCTGTACTACGGCTACGACCATGTACAGTACTGGTTTTTGACCCACCCCGACACCGACCACGTCAGCGGCATCATCGACATCCTCACCGAAAAAGCCTCCCCCATATCCATCGAAAAAGTCGTCATACCCACTCCATCATACGGCCGGGCGTGGAACAAGGTCACAAACCACCTTTCCCCGGGGTGCCTCTTGATATATTATACCCTGCCGCCACCGACACTGCCACTGACCCCAACACCCTAAGCTTCGTCATAAATTTTACACTGGCTGATAAAAGCATACTCCTCACCGGCGACATCGATTCAGCCGTCGAACAAAAACTCTTAGACCGCTACCCACCCTCAGCCTTATCCGCCACCATCCTCAAGATACCCCACCACGGCTCCCGCTTCTCATCTTCCCAAAGCTTCCTCACCGCCGTCTCCCCCGCATCCGCCGTCATCTCCGTCGGCAAAAACAACTACGGCCACCCCTCACAGGAAGTGCTGGAAAGACTCCGGGAGCTGGGGATCGAAGTATATATAACAAAAGAGGAAGGAGCTATAGTTTTGCCGGGGAGAAGTGTACCTTGACACGATTTTTCTTAAACCAATCTAAAATCTTTCAGGACACAAAAAAAACACTTTACGAAAGTACGATTCTTTGTTATAATTTTCACTATCGGGCAATCTGCAAAGATTGCAAATTATTTTTAGGAGGGTCATTAAAATGACAAAGTGGGTTTATATGTTCAGCGAAGGCAACATGACCATGAGAAACCTTCTCGGTGGTAAGGGTGCTAACCTCGCTGAAATGACTGACATCGGTCTTCCCGTTCCCCAGGGCTTTACTGTAACAACAGAGGCCTGCACACAGTACTATGAGGATGGACGCAAGATCAATGATGAGATCATGGGCCAGATCATGGAGTATGTAGCAAAGATGGAAGAGCTCAACGGAAAGAAGTTCGGAGATCTTAAGAATCCTTTGCTCGTATCCGTACGTTCAGGTGCTCGTGCATCAATGCCCGGTATGATGGATACCATCCTTAACCTCGGCCTTAACGATGAGGTCGTAAAGGCCATGATCGCCGGAAATCCCGATCCTTCTTTTGAGCGTTTCGTTTACGACTCATACAGAAGATTCATCCAGATGTTCTCTGACGTTGTAATGGAAGTAGGAAAGAAGTATTTCGAGCAGCTCATCGACAAGATGAAGGCAGAGAAAGGTGTTCAGTACGACGTAGATCTTACTGCTCAGGACCTCAAGACTCTTGCAGAGCAGTTCAAGGCTGAATACAAGAAGCAGCTCGGAAAAGATTTCCCTTCAGATCCCGTAGAGCAGTTAAAGCTTGCTGTAGAGGCAGTTTTCCGTTCATGGGACAACCCTCGTGCAAACGTTTATCGTCGTGACAACGACATCCCTTATTCATGGGGAACAGCCGTAAACGTAATGCCCATGGTATTCGGTAACCTTAACAACGAATCCGGTACAGGTGTTGCATTCACACGTGATCCTGCTACAGGCGAGAAGAAGCTCATGGGTGAGTTCCTTAAGAACGCACAGGGCGAAGACGTTGTTGCAGGTGTTCGTACACCCATGCCTATCGCTCAGATGGAGCAGGAATTCCCTGAAGCTTACGCAGAATTCGTAAAGGTTTGCGAGACTCTTGAAAATCATTATCACGACATGCAGGATATGGAGTTCACTGTTGAGAACAGAAAGCTCTACATGCTTCAGTGCCGTAACGGTAAGAGAACAGCTCAGGCTGCTCTTCAGATCGCTTGCGACCTTGTAGATGAAGGACACAAGACAGAGGCAGAGGCTGTTGCAATGATCGATCCTCGTAACCTCGACACACTTCTTCACCCTCAGTTTGATGTAAAGGCTCTCAAGGCTTCTACACCTCTCGGAAAGGGTCTCGGCGCTTCTCCCGGTGCTGCTTGCGGTAAAGTTGTATTCACAGCTGACGACGCGGAAAGCTGGGCTGCAAGAGGCGAGAAGGTAGTTCTTGTTCGTCTTGAGACATCTCCCGAAGATATCACCGGTATGAAGGCCGCTCAGGGTATCCTTACAGTTCGTGGTGGTATGACAAGCCACGCTGCAGTTGTTGCCCGTGGTATGGGTACATGCTGCGTTTCCGGTTGCGGCGACATCGTAATGGATGAAGAGAACAAGAAGTT
>CADAQV010000295.1 GCA_902790095.1 uncultured Lachnospiraceae bacterium
ACTTGCCTCTGCATTCGACCTGCCCGTGGGCTTTTCACATCTTATACTCCCGATCGCAATGATCTATTACCGAATCCTTGCAACGACCGGGGCAAAGATGCTGTATATAACGGGAACATCTCTTTGCGACGGTATCGCAGCAGATCTTGGCGAGAGCAGAAAACTCATAAAAACAGATCACGATTTCAAGGAGGATATCATATCCTCCGCGCGTGAACTAAATAAGCGCTTCAGGCCCGAAAGCCGTCACCTTCAGATGATCGAAGAGATCACGGCATCTATTTTCGATGCGACAAAAAAGGTGCACGGTCTTTCGAAAAGAGAGAAGCTTCTTTTGCAGATATCGGCCATTTTGCATGAGGTCGGGCACTATGTAAACATCACCGCACCGGGAACCGCAGGTTACGATATAATAATCGCAACGGAGATACTCGGGATCTCGCACTTAGAGCGCGAGATAGTGGCAAATGCGGTAAAATATACCACAGAGCCTCTGGAGGAATACGGTGGTTCTGAATTTTCAAAAGAAATGTATATGATCGTTTATCGCTTCAGTGCCATCCTTCGTCTTGCAAATCTTCTCGACAGGAGCCATAAGCAGAAGTTTATGGGAAGCAATATATCTGTAAAAGACAATAAGCTGATCATAAGCATAGATACGGATGAGAACATATCTCTTGAAAAAGGTCTTCTTGCCGGCAGGACAAGTTATTTTAAAGAGGCTTTCGGCTTAGAACCCGAGATAGTAGTAAAAAGGAAAAGGTAGATTATGGAAAGACAACTTGACAGACCCGAAAATTTCAGAAACAGAGAGCTTTCGTGGCTTGGCTTTAACATGCGTATATTAAACGAGGCAAGGGACAAGTCGAATCCTTTGTTTGAAAGGCTCAAATTCCTTGCGATCACCGCATCGAACCTTGACGAATTCTTCATGGTAAGAGTGGGTTCGTTAGAAGATATGAAGAGCGCGGGGTATAAAAAGAAGGATATCGCGGGGCTTACGGTAGAGCAGCAGCTCCTTGCAATTTCCGAGGAAGCCCACAAATTTGTCGGAGCCCAGTACAATACCTTTGCCCAACTCGATGCCGCGCTTAAAGAAAAAGGGATCATCGCCATCAGGTCGTATGAAGAGATGAGCGATGATGAAAAAAAATATCTTGATGATTATTTCATGAATGAGGTATTCCCCGTTCTTACCCCCATGGCGGTGGATTCGTCAAGGCCCTTCCCGCTTATCAGAAACAAATCTTTAAACATCGGTGCCCTGTTAAAAAACAAAAAGACAGGCGATGACGGAAAGAAAAAGAAAGAGGAAGTATTTGCGACCGTTCAGGTTCCTTCCGGCCTTTCACGTATAATCTTTCTTCCGGGTGGCAGCAGGTTCATTTTGCTCGAAAACCTCATCAGGATGAATCTCAAAAAGCTTTTCATGAACTATGAGATAGTAAATGCCTACAGCTACCGCATAACCAGAAATGCCGACCTTTCCATAGATGAAGACGAGGCCGAGGATCTCCTAAAAGAGATAGAAAAGCAGATAAAGAAGCGCCAGTGGGGAAAGGCGCTAAGGCTTGAGATATCAAAGGATGCCGACAGGAAATTCGTTGATTTCTTAAAAAAGCAGCTTGATCTTACACCGGCCGAGGTGTATACCGCCGGTGGGCCCTTGGATCTTACCTTCCTTATGAAGCTTATTTCAATAGAAGGTTTTGAAGACCTTAAGAGCGAAAAATACATTCCCGCAAAAAGCCCGCAGATAGACCCCGAGCTTTCTATCTTTGACAATATAAAGAAGCATGACATACTTCTTCACCACCCCTACGAAAGCTTTGACCCTGTTGTGGACTTTGTGCGAAGCGCGGCTTCCGATCCCGACGTTCTTGCCATCAAACAGACACTCTACCGTGTCAGCGGAAATTCGCCAATCATTGCCGCACTTGCAAAAGCGGCCGATAACGGAAAACAGGTATCGGTCCTGGTAGAACTCAAAGCTCGTTTTGACGAAGAAA
>CADAQV010000296.1 GCA_902790095.1 uncultured Lachnospiraceae bacterium
ATAGAATGAAGCATTTAAGTGGTCAAGCATGGGCTTAGCCTTGCTCTCATCGTTGTCGTAAGGAACATTTTCATCAAGAATCGACCAGTCGCCTGTTTCCTTGATGTATGAAGCGACCGAAAGGATCATCCACAAAGGATCGTCCGAGAAGTCGCCGCCGATGTCGGAATTGCCCTTCTTTGTAAGCGGCTGATACTGATGGTAGCAGCCACCGTCGGGAAGCTGTGTTGCGGCAAGGTCGATAAGTCTTTCTCTTGCGCGGTCCGGGATCTGATGTACAAAACCGAGGATATCCTGGTTTGAATCTCTGAAGCCCATTCCTCTTCCGATACCTGACTCGAAGTATGAAGCGGAACGTGAAAGGTTGAAGGTAACCATGCACTGATACTGGTTCCAGATGTTGACCATGCGGTCTACCTTGTCATCGGGCGTATTTACATTCAGGATGCCAAGGAGGCTGTCCCATGCGCTCTTAAGCTCTGCAAGACCTGCAGCTACCTTTTCGGGTGTGTTGTACTTGTCTATCATGGCAAGAGCTTTTTCTTTGTTGATGGTCTTGCCGTCTGCTTCGAACTTCTTGTCAACAGGCATCTCTACATATCCGAGGATGAATACGAGTGTCTTGCTTTCGCCGGGCGCAAGTGTAATCCTCTTGTAGTGAGATGCGATGGGTGACCAGCCGTCTGCAAATGAATTGTTTGCCTTGCCTGCAACTACTGCCTGAGGATCGTTAAAGCCGTTGTAAAGGCCGATGAAGGAATCCCTGTCTGTGTCGTAGCCGTCTATCTTGTCATTTACGGTATAGAACGCAAAGTGGTTGCGTCTGTCACGGTATTCTGTCTTGTGATAGATGGTGGAATCCTTTATCTCTACGCGGCCTGTCGAGAAGTTTCTCTGGAAGTTCGTGCAGTCATCCTGAGCATCCCAGAGACACCACTCTGCAAATGAGAAGAGTGAGAATGTCTTTGCTACTGAAGACTCGTTTGTTAAAACGAGCTGCTGAACTTCGCCGTCGTAATTCTGGGGAACAAAGAATGTTGCGCAAGCCTTAAGGCCGTTCTTTGAACCTGTGATAACGGTATAGCCCATACCGTGACGGCATTCGTAAGAATCAAGCTCTGTCTTTACGGGAGACCAGCCGGGGTTCCAAATGCAGCCGTTGTCATTGATGTAGAAGTAACGTCCGCCCATGTCGATGGGAACGTTGTTGTAACGATAACGTGTGATCCTGCGGAGCCTTGCGTCCTTGTAGAAGCAATAGCCGCCTGCGGTATTTGAAATAAGTGAGAAGAAGCCCTGTGTTCCGAGGTAGTTGATCCAGGGGTAGGGTGTTCTCGGTGAGGTGATGACATATTCACGTTTTGAGTCATCAAAATAGCCGAATTTCATATATAGCCTCCTGCAAATGTTTTGTTATCCGGTAAGGATTTTTCCGGACAGTTACTGCTAGTATACTAAAGAAAAGGGAAAAAGTAAATCAATTACTTTTCCCCTTGCTTATAACTGTCAATTATTCTAATTTCTTTTTTGTTTTTTAGACATTTTGACGAAAAAATCCACCTGCCTTGCCGGTATCACGGCTTTTTGGCTTAAGTCAGTCTTTAAGCTCAAGAGCGTCGTCAAAGAGCTTTTCGACATCTTTTCCGGGAGCGGGTGAAACGAGTGAGATCACAACGGTTGCAATAAGACCTGCCGCAAATCCGGGGATGATCTCGTAAACGCCTGTCTTTGAAGAAAGGAGCGCATACCATAAAACATCAACGATCGCACCTACAAATATACCTGCGGAAGCGCCCGCAAATGTCATTCTCCTCCAGTAGAGGCTTAAGATTATTACAGGGCCGAATGCTGCTCCGAAGAGTCCCCATGCATTTTCAACCATGGACATGATGGAACCTGCGCCGGGATTAAGTGCGATTATCATTGCGACTACTGCTATGATAAGTACGACTACTCTGCACGAAAACAAGGGAACCTTCAACCACTTCTTCGCTTTCGCCAAGATAGAGTCTTCCGACTATACCGATTATGGCTGCAAAAGCAAGGATGAATGTTGTCCACAAAACAGCGACCGTTCCTGACTTCTTGATCTCTTTTGAAGAACGAAGAGACATGAAACGAACGATGATGTGGGGCATACCGAAGTATCCGAGTCCCCATCCGAGTCCGCTGACTATGTCCTGCCAGCTTGCCATGGGATTCCAGTAATCTGCGGAAAGCTTTGATGCTTCGCCAAAATCAACAAGCGATACCGCAAAGATGGGTGCTATCAGCATGGCGCCGAGTATCAAAAGGCCCTGGAAGAAGTCCGTCCAGCAAACTGCCGAGAAGCCTCCGAGGAAAGTGTAGCTTACGATAACCACCGCTGCGATGACCATTGCAAGTGTGGTATCGAGGCCTATTACCTTGTTGAAAAGTGTACCGCAGGCTTTTATAGATGAAGCGGCGTAGATGGTGTATGCGATAAGGAATACGACCGCGCACATTATCTGCAAAAGCTTTGAAGACGAGCGGAAGCGGTTTGTAAGATACTGCGGAACGGTTATGGAATCGTTTGCGCAGATGGAAAAGTTACGAAGCCTTTTTGCTTCAAATATCCAGCTTAAGGTGTAACCTATGAGAAGGCCGATGGCGATCCACATTTTTCCGAGGCCCGCAGCATAAACGGATGTGGGAAGACCCATGAGTACCCATGCGCTCATGTCAGACGCGCCGGCCGAAAGAGCCGTTACGAAGGGTCCCATTTTTCTGCCGCCGAGGAAGTAGGCTTTTTCGCCTCCGGCGGACTTGCTCTTTACGAAGAAATATACTCCTATTCCGAGCATGAACAGGAGGTAGATGACAAATACTGCTACTTCTGCGTAATTCATGGTTTTTCTCTCTCTCTTTAAGTGTTGGGCAAAGCCCTGTTATTTTGAAACAAACTCCTTTAGTGTACCAAATTTCTTAAAACAGGCTTTTGGGTACACCGGAAGGCTATATCAATGCCTCCGAAGGTGTACTAAACTTTCAATAATTGAGACTTGGTACACCGCCTGAACAATTTAAACCTTTTATCGTGTACCAAAATACCAAAATCTAATTTTGGGTACACCGTTCTGCAGGTCAATAGTTTTCATTTGTGTACCTGATTTCTTAAAACAAGCTTTTGGTACACCTAAAGGCTATATAAACCCTTTAGATGATGTACCAAATTCCAAAAAACTAGCTTTT
>CADAQV010000297.1 GCA_902790095.1 uncultured Lachnospiraceae bacterium
GACGGGCATGAGCTTGTTGGGGCCTTTTTTGTAATCCGCGGGCTGGGTCAGGATAATGACATTTTTTTCATAGCCCATCTTTTCCATGAACTTGATGGGGACGGAATCGGAAACACCGCCGTCCAAAAGTTTGTATTTGCCAATATTTACGACGCGTGATACGCCGGGCATGGAAGCGGAGGCGCGTATCCATTCAAGATCTTTTTCGCCGCAGTCAGTGCATTTGTGGAACACGGCTTTGCCGGTTTCGACATCAGTTGCGCCGACATAAAATTCCATGGGATCGGCCTTAAAAGCTTCGCAGTCAAAGGGGTCAAGCTCAAAAGGAATGTCATGGTAGCAGAATTTGACATCATATATATCGCCTGTCTTTAAAAGGCTTTCCATCGTTCCGTAACGTCTGTCCTGGGCATAGCGCTTGTTGTATCTTACCGCGCGGCCCGCCTGATGGGATTTGAAATTAATGCCGAAAGTGGCGCCTGCAGAGATCCCTGCGACGCCGTCAAATACTATATTGTTTTCCATGAAGATGTCGAGTACGCCGCATGTGAACATGCCGCGCATTGCGCCGCCTTCAAGTACCAGTCCGGTCTTCATATTTATCACCTTCTTGTGTGGAATGGTTATTTGTTTTTTGGTAACTATTCAGAACCATACAGGAATGACCAGACGAGTCATGCTTGCATGAACTCGGATGGTTATTTCTGTGTGGTTCTAATAGCAGACGTCCGTCACATGAGCAAAAACCGATGCCTTTGGCAGAGGTTTTGCGAATGGGATGCCTTTGGCAGAGGTTTTGCGAATGGGATGGGCGGGTGCTGAATAGTTACGTTTTTTATTGAATACAACTATACCATTTTTGCGTTTTAAAGTCAATCAAAGTATGAAGCCGGAGGCGGTCAAAAAAACTTTATTATATAAATCCGTAATGCGTAAGAGCATTTATTATCCCGTTCTTGTCGATGTCCGTCGTGACATATTCCACCATGTCAAAAAGGCTCATGGGATCGCTGTTTCCCATGGCTATGCTGTGGGGGACGCATGTAAGCATCGGAAGGTCGTTTGTCGAATCGCCAACCGCATGGGCATCCTTTATGTCAAGTCCAAGCCTGTCAAGGACAAACTGTATGCCGGTGGCCTTTGAAAAGCCCTTCGGAACAAACTCGCTGAAGCCGTTACCGCGGTCGATGTAGTCGTAGTGCGCGGAAACAGAGTCGATAAAACCTTTAAGATCGGATCCTTCGCGGTTCCAGGTGATGAATTTGTCAAAATTAAAGCCTTCATCCGGAATATATTTAAATACCCTGTAAAGACCCGAAAGCTCTGAGGCAAGCCCTGCGCCGGCCGCAGTCTTTAATTCACCCGGATCAAAATATATGCCGTGCCAGCTTTCATATATTATATCCAGATCATGTTTTGCGGACATCTCCTTTACAAGCCTGCAGACCTCATCGGGTGTGTGGTGGTAGAGTATTGTGTCACCATCTAAGATAATATAGGTGCCGCAAGCGCAAATATATCCGTCAAAGCCCGCGGTCAAAAGATATTCGGAAAGGTTTGAAAGGGTCCGGCCTGTGTTTATGAACATCAAATGCCCGTTTTTTCTTGCCTTTTGTATGGCGGCGAGCACGTCCTCATCGATAGTATCCTTGCCGCTTTCGACAAGAGTTCCGTCTATGTCAAAAAACATTATCTTTCTGCTTTTCAAAGGCATGTTCTTTTTTTCGTTGTTCGTCTGTTTTCTCATTGTAAGTGAAATATCCTCTGTAAAAATATCGTTTTTGCAAAAAAAATACGTTTAATTGTCAAAAACAGTCAATACTTTAACATAAAGATGAAAAACTATCAAGGGTTTTGGTTGTAAAAATAAAACAAATATGATAAACTAAAATCCAAATGCAAAAGGATGGGTGAATGACCATGAAATGGAAAAAGTTTACATTACATACAACAACGGCGGCAGTCGACTTTATAGGCGAACTGTTTGATGAGATAGGCATAGTCGGAATGGAGATAGAAGACAATATCCCGCTTTCGGATGCCGATACAAAGGGAATGTTCATAGACATTCTGCCGGAGCTCCCACCGGATGACGGAAGTGCTAAGGTCAGCTTTTATCTCGATAATACCTATGATGTTCCGGCTACCTTGACGGCCGTTTTGGAAGGTATGAAAAAGATAGCCGAATTTGTTCCTGTGGGCAGCTGCGAGATAGATGCATCGGAGACCGAGGACAAGGACTGGATGAACAACTGGAAGGAGTTCTTTAAGCCCTTTACCGTGGACGATATCCTTATAAAGCCCACATGGGAGGAGATCCCGGCAGAGCACAAGGATAA
>CADAQV010000298.1 GCA_902790095.1 uncultured Lachnospiraceae bacterium
GGCGGAATCGGCGGCGTTGAAGACGGTGTTACATCATCGGGCGAACTTGCAGACCCCGCAGAGTGCAAGGCTGTAGCAGAACTCGGCGTAGATTTCCTTGCAGCAGGTATCGGAAACATTCACGGACCTTACCCGGCAGACTGGAAGGGCCTTAACTTCGAAAGACTTGACGAGATCGACAAGGCAGTAAACGGCAAGCCTCTCGTTCTTCACGGCGGTTCGGGAATTCCTTTCGAGCAGGTTCACAAGGCAGTTACACTCGGTGTTTCAAAGGTAAACATCAACACAGAGCTTCAGCTTGAGTTTACGGCTGCAACACGTAAGTATTTCGAAGCAGAAAAAGACCTTTCAGGCAAGGGCTACGACCCTCGTAAGGTCCTTAAGCCCGGCGCAGATGCTATCACTGCAAAGGTTATCGAGCTTTGCAAGGCATTCGGTTCGGCAGGACAGGCGTAATATAAGAGAAAAAGGGACTGTAAAAAAACAGCTCCATATAGTAAATGCAAGATAGCGTCTCAATGATCTATTTGCAGAGCTGGACTGTCGTGAGCGACCGATCTTCACGACGAAAAGCGGCGGTGCGCAGGCGACAACGCATTTATCGTCGCCTCTGTCCTGCGTGCAAATGATCATAGAGACGTTTACAACAATAACAGGGGCTGTTTTTTTACAGCCCCTTTTTTTTGACAGAAGTTCTTTTCAAGTACTGATAATTTTGATATAATGACTATCAGGACAATTCTACGCATGAATAAAGAGGAAAAGGGAGGGCGAGCATGGACATAAAAGAGCTTATATCCGATAATCTGGCGCCGGTGATCGGCCTTATAGTAATTCTCATGTTCCTCGTTGACAACAAGAGGATCCCGATCGTCAAAAAAAGATTTTTCATAATAGCAGTGATAGCATTCGGTGCAGAGTTGTTTTTCAAAAATGCGGATGAGATCGCTTACCGACTGGGACATCCTAGTATAATGAGAGCGGTGTGGTCTGCCCTCGGGTATTCCGTAAGACCTTTTATTATATATGTGCTTCTTGGGATCGAACTTGATCTTTCGCATGACAGGCAGAGAAAAGCGTACGCGTTAATGATCATTCCGCTTCTTTTAAATTTCCTGATGGCGACCAGCGTTTTCTATACCGACCTTTTCTATAGTTTCAATGAATACAGGGAATTTATCCGCGGGCCTTTGGGATATGGGCTTTTTTTTGCCGCGCCTATTTATCTTGTCATTTTTCTTGTGCGAATAGCCGCAGATATAAAACTGAAAAATCGTGCAAAGGCCGGAATGGGCATCGGCTGTTCGATTCTTGTAATTACAGGAATGATTCTGGAATTCGCGGGATTCAGGGCCTTTTCTTCAGAGACAGTCATGATGATGTCGCTTATGCTGTATTTCATGTTCCTTCAGTCGTCATCTTTTTCTTCTCAGACAAAAAACCTTGAACACAAGGCTACTCATGACGGTCTTACCGGTCTTATAAACCGCACAGGTTACGAGCTGGTGATCAAAGAGTTTGATGAAGAAATAAATGTCGGCTTTTTGATGATCGATGTGGACTTTTTCAAAACGGTAAATGATACGTATGGACATGATGTGGGCGATAAGGTCTTAAAGGCCATAGCAAAGCTGCTAAAGAAAACGTTCAGAACTTCGGATTATGTCATCCGTATTGGCGGTGATGAATTTGCGGTCATTCTTCCAAATGCGACGGACGATTGTGCCTTTTCCATAAAAAACAAGATCGAAAAGATAAATGTCTGTTTGGAAGGAATGGGAGATGAAATACCCAAGGTCAGCATAAGTGCCGGTCTTGCATTTTCTTCTTTAGGCTATACGGAGGATCTTTACAAGCGTGCAGACCGGGCGCTGTATCATTCAAAGCAGACTACCAAGAGGTGCTGCAGTATTGACGGTGAGCTTAGGGCGTAGCTTAAAGGATAAAAAGCCGCATTAAAATATTGAGTTGTTTTATCGGAGGCATTTTGTTAAAGTGGATATTACTCTTAAGGATTTACATATCAATTATTCCGTCACCGGAGAGGGAAGAAATATAGT
>CADAQV010000299.1 GCA_902790095.1 uncultured Lachnospiraceae bacterium
CAACCTAGTTCCGGAAATAAACGACCTTGTATACAGGGGCAGGATGAAGGAGGCCTACGAAAGGCTTTCCATCACCCACAGCTTCCCGGAATTCACCTGCCGCGTGTGCCCGGCGCTTTGCGAAGCCGCCTGCACCTGCAATTTGCATGATGAGCCCGTAGCTACCAAGGAAAATGAAAAGTCCGTAATAGAATACGCTTTTGAACACGGTCTTGTGGAAGAAAAGGCGCCCGCAGAAAGAACGGGAAGAAAGGTTGCCGTTATAGGGAGCGGCCCTTCAGGCCTTGCGGCTGCACAGCTTTTAAACAGAAGAGGACATGAGGTCACGGTATACGAAAGGCGTGACCGCGTAGGCGGCCTTTTGCGCTACGGCATTCCAAACATGAAGCTTGACAAGTCGGTCATCGACAGAAGAGTAAAGCTTATGGAAGAAGCGGGCGTGAAATTTGTGGTCAATGCCGATGTCGGAAAAGATATCGACGCAAAGGAGCTTACCGAAAAATATGACAGCGTGATACTTGCATGCGGCGCATCAAATCCAAGAAACATAAACGCGCCGGGCAGGGATGCAAACGGTATCTTCTTTGCGGTGGATTTCCTTTCAAAGGTCACAAAGCAGCTTTTGGACTCAGGCTTTTCAAAGGTTCCCTATGAAATGGCAAAAGATAAGGATGTCATCATAATCGGCGGCGGAGACACAGGAAACGACTGCGTGGGCACAGCCTTAAGACTTGGCGCAAAAAGCGTTACCCAGCTTGAAATGATGCCGAAGCCCCCATGCGAAAGAAATGCATCAAACCCCTGGCCCGAATGGCCGAAGGTACTCAAGACCGATTACGGTCAGGAGGAAGCCATATATAAAACCGGATCGGACCCCAGAATATACAAGACTACGGTAAAGGAATTCGTAAAGGACGAAAAGGGAGATTTAAAGGAAGTCGTGATCGTATCTCTTGAGCCTAAGAAGGACGAAAAGACGGGCAGGATGAACATGGTTCCGGTAGCGGGTAGCGAAAAGACGCTCCCCGCACAGCTGGTACTTATCGCAGCCGGATTCCTCGGAAGCGAAAAATATGTGACCGATGCTTTCGGAGTCGAGACGGATGCGAGAACGAACGTAAAGACGGCAAAGGGCGCGCATGACACATCCGTGAAAAAAGTCTATACAGCCGGCGACATGCACCGCGGGCAGTCGCTTGTGGTATGGGC
Organism: uncultured Lachnospiraceae bacterium; assembly: GCA_902790095.1. Taxonomy (GTDB): domain Bacteria; phylum Bacillota; class Clostridia; order Lachnospirales; family Lachnospiraceae; genus UBA4292. Next base: position 1,210 of record CADAQV010000299.1, read on the forward strand.
TATTGCGGAAGGAAGAGCTGCGGCAAAGGCAGTGGACGAAGCGCTTATGGGCTACACAAATCTTTAGGAGCGTGAGATATCATGACCAAATATATATTTGTTACAGGCGGAGTTGTATCGGGACTGGGTAAAGGCATTACGGCAGCTTCACTTGGAAGACTGTTAAAAGAAAGAGGGCTCAAAGTCACGGCACAGAAACTGGCGAAAGATTCATGGATGAGGACCTTACGCATTATTCAAACCTCACTTCAGGAAGAGTCTACTGGAATGTTTTAAATAAAGAAAGACGCGGAGAATACCTGGGCAGTACTGTCCAGGTCATTCCGCATATTACGAACGAAATAAAAGAGTTCATTTACAGGGCCGGAAAAGAGAAGGGCTCTGACATAGTCATAACCGAAATAGGCGGTACCATAGGCGATATCGAGTCCCAGCCCTTTTTGGAGGCGGTAAGACAGGTCTCGCTCGAGGTCGGAAAGGAAAACAGCTTATTTATACATGTGACGCTTGTTCCCTATCTGCACGGCTCAGAGGAACATAAATCAAAGCCTACCCAGCATTCGGTAAAAGAGCTTCAGGGCATGGGCATAATGCCGGATATTATCGTTCTTCGCTGCGATGAACCTCTTGAGGAGGGAATATTTAAAAAGATATCTCTTTTCTGCAACGTGGAAGAAGACTGCGTCATAGAAAACAGGACGCTTGGAAGCCTATATGAAGCTCCCATCATGCTTGAAGAACACGGCCTTGCAAGAGCAGCCTGCAGAAAGCTCGGTCTTGGCGATATCAAGCCCGATCTTGCGGAATGGAAGGAACTTGTAGGCCGCATAAGAAACAGGAACAAAGAGGTAAGGATAGGTCTTGTGGGAAAATACGTACAGCTTCACGACGCCTACCTTTCCGTTGCCGAAGCCCTTACGCATGCGGGCTTTGAGCTTAATGCGAGCATACATATAGACTGGATCGATTCCGAAGAACTTAACGAAGACAATTACAAAGAAAAGCTTTCTTCGGTCTCCGGCATCATAGTGCCCGGGGGCTTTGGGGACAGAGGCATAGAGGGAATGATCCTTGCGGCAAGATATGCAAGAGAGAACGATGTACCTTATCTTGGCATCTGCCTCGGAATGCAGATCGCAGTCATCGAATTTGCCCGGGACGTGGCCGGCATAAAGGATGCCTGCTCCGGCGAATCCGCCCACCCTTCCGCACACCGTGTAATTGACTTTATGCCGGGGCAGTCTGACGGCGTGGATAAAGGCGGCACATTAAGGCTTGGAAGCTACCCATGCATAGTAAAGAAAGGGACTCTTCTTTATGACTGCTACAAGTCTGAAAGAATAGACGAAAGGCACCGTCACCGTTATGAATTCAATAACGATTACCGCGAGGTGCTTTCATCTGCCGGTCTCACACTTTCCGGAACCTCACCCGATAACGAACTGGTGGAGGTTGTGGAGATAGGTGGACATCCCTTCTTTCTGGGCGTACAGTTCCATCCCGAATTCAAATCAAGACCCAATAAGCCTGTCAATCATTTTTTCACTTATTTTTGAAGCAATGGATTCGGAAGACTTTTCTCAAAACAAAAAAACAGGGGCTGTAAAAAAACAGCCCCTGTTATTGTTGTAAACGTCTCTATGATCATTTGCACGCAGGACAGAGTTCGCTACCCTCACTTCAAAAATAACTGAAAAAATGATTGACAAAATCAAACTACTGATGTAACATAGACTACAAAGATAGTTTAAGCGATTGTGGAGGTGCAATATGTACGGACTTGGAAATGCTGAAATAAAGGTTATGAAGGTGTTATGGGAAAAAGGCGATCTTACCGCAAAAGAATTATCCATAGAGATGAACAGGATCTGCGGATGGAATCAAAACACGACATATACGCTGATAAAAAGGTGTGTCGGAAAGGGTGCTATTGAGAGAAGTGAGCCTAATTATCTTTGCCATGCAAAAGCCACCAGAGAAGAGGTGATCGAAGAGGAAATGAGTTCGATCATGGATCGTCTGTTTGACGGATCATTTGACAAGATGTTTGCCGCTTTTGCCGGCAAAAAGCAGCTTTCAGATGAAAAAATCAGCCAGCTGAAAAAGATCATTGAGGGGTAGATTATGATAGAAGCTACGATATGGGGCTCGGTACTTGTCTGTAGTCTGGCAATAATAAGACCGCTTGTTTTTGACAGAATGGAAAAAAAGTATCTGGTCTGTTTATGGATGATCGTCTGTGTTAGGTTTCTGATCATCGCGGGAGGACCGATAAGTCTTAATCTGCCGGAAGGCCTCAGAGAGGCTTTTTCAGGGACCCGGGAGACTCCTGCACCGGCTGTGATAATAAGAGAGATCGATCCTGCAGGAAACAAGACAGAAAACGACGTTGATGCTGCTTCGGATAATAATATCCGGAATGACGAAGTGACGCCATATTAT
>CADAQV010000300.1 GCA_902790095.1 uncultured Lachnospiraceae bacterium
TTGTGGCCATAAAAAAGGCTGCACAAATATCCTGATAACGAAAGAAGTTAAGTAAGACAATGACTATTCCCTGGATGTATTATTTTAATATATTGCTGATCCCGCTGGTGTTCGGATATCTCACTGCGGCAAACTACAATCACAGCTTTAAGCCGCGCGGCAACTCATACGGCTGGTTCATGTTTTACATACTACTGGACGGCGTGATACTGGGATTTCAGAAGCTTTTCCATTCGAAAAGGCTTTTCATGACCGATACGTGGGAATATGCAGCCATCGCCCAGCTTGTTTGTTTCCTGACGATGGTCCTGGTGCTTGTGCTGCCTAGGACGCCCTTAAAAAAGATCCTTCCGCACTGGGTAAAAAAGGAAGAGGCAAACAAAGCAGATGCCGATAAAGCACAAGATAAGAAAAAGGACAATAAAGAAAAGAAAGAAAACAACGCTTTCCGTATAATCTGGATGCTTTTCTTCCTGGTCGTCTATATCGCATTCCTTGTACTGTTCTTCGGAATGCGCTGGTATGAGCAGACCTTTGATGTCGATTTTGACGCGTTTCTTTTCACCATCAACGCACCTGCAAAGGGTACGGGCTCTGACATCGTAAACGAAGCGCTTATGATGATCATTCCGCCCATCATACTTATGATGCCGCTTTACACGGCATCGGTCATAGCGGCGGAAAAGAGAAAAGATGAATATACGCTTATGGTCTTTGGCAGGCATTTAAGCGCTAAAGGCTTCAGGAGAGTTGCAAGAGGCATTACCGTTTTCCTGATCATCCTTTTTGCGATCTTCTTTATGGTCATCTTAAAGCTTCCCGAGTATCTTGCTTCAAGAAGCCGGATGTCGACCATCTACGAAGAAAATTATGTGAACCCGAATAAGGTAAAACTGACTTCAGAGACCGAAAAACCGAGAAATCTTATCTTTATAGTCATGGAAAGCATGGAGACCACCTATGCCTCAAAGGATATGGGCGGCGTCAATTCCATAAATTACATTGACAAGATGTGTCAGCTTGCGGATGAAAACATAAGCTTTTCAAACACCGACAAGCTTGGCGGCTTTATGAGCGTCAACGGAACCGGCTGGACGATGGGTGCGACCATCGGCTTTACGAGCGGTGTGCCCTTTGCTTTCCCCGTCGGTCAGAATTCCATGGGAAAATATGAAAGCTTTGCCGGCGGTCTGACTACCTTCGGAGATCTTTTCGAAAAGAAGGGATACAACCTTGAGGCGATCTTCGGAACCGATGCCGCCTTTGCCGGAACGCAGGATTATTTCACCCAGCATGGAAATTACAAGGTGTTCGATCTTGATGATTTTTATGACAGGGGATAATGGTGGGGAGTACGCGACCAGATAGTTTATATGGCCCTTCAGGACGAGGTCATGGAGCTTGCAAAGGATGATAAGCCCTTTGCCGTTACGATGTTCACTATGGATACTCATGCCACATACGGCTATGAATGTCCTATCTGTGAGCATAAGTACAAGAGCAAGACAGGAAATGTCCTTTCCTGCGCGCAGGATCAGGTGACCGAATTCATCAGATGGTGTAAGCTCCAGCCCTGGTATGACAATACCACCATAGTTGTGATAGGAGACCACCCCCGTATGGATTCTCAGCTCATCGGAGGCCTCGACCCGCACGACAGAAGAGTATACAACTGTATCATCAACAGCGCCAAGCAGCCCGCCGGCGAAACAAAGAACAGGACATTCACAACGCTTGATCTTTTCCCGACCATCATTTCCGCCATGGGATATGATATCCCCGGAAATATGCTGGGTCTCGGAACCGACATGCTCTCAGGCCAGCCGACTCTGGCCGAAAAATACGGCCTTGACTGGCTGAACGACCAGCTCGCCATGAAGTCGGATTATTATGTGAGACATTTTTATTAAGTGACAGAGGGACAAAGTGAGACTGGGGGACGGGGTCAGAGTCTCATTTTCGTTTCGAAAATGAGACTCTGACCCCGTCCCCCAGTCTCACTCTGTCCCCAAAACACACAAAAAAAGCGGAGCCTTCAGCTCCGCTTTTTTAACAGGGACAACAGGATTCGAACCCGTATCAACGGTTTTGGAGACCGCCGCTCTACCATTGAACTATGTCCCTTCAAGGTCACCAAGTAACTTTATCATAAACGATTCTTAAAGTCAAGTGGATTTTTTGCCTGATTTACGACATTTTTTTATTTTTTAAGTTGTTAAATCGAATCCTTTATGATAAACTTAAAAGAGATTTTGCGGCGTGCCCGCGATACAAATTACACAAAGGAGAATAACACATGAAATACGGCTTTTTTGATGAGGTGAACAAGGAGTACGTGATCACACGTCCCGATACACCCGCC
>CADAQV010000301.1 GCA_902790095.1 uncultured Lachnospiraceae bacterium
CGATGTTTTCCGCTGCTACCGATAGTGGCATAAAGAAAACGTTTCCGAAGCCAGCCGCCTTAAAATATTCATATGCGGAATAGTCCGGCACAAATACAAGACTGCATGAGTTTCCTATGGTTGCCGAGTACATCGTCGGTGTGTAAGGATGCTGCGTATAAGCGATATAAATCCGTTTCATAGCCTCACATGCAATTGACACAATCGGAAGATAATCAAGGCAAAAACACACTTCAGTCCCGTTTTGCTCCATGGCTGTTAAGAGTCTCGGTGCATAAGCTTCGTTGCTTTCGCCGGGAGTCGGTGCATCAATTTCGGATACCGTAGCGCCGACTTTTTTCAATATTTCGAATATTTCTTTGTCTCTATCCTCATTTGTATGTATATAAAGAATATTCATTACGCTTGCTCCTACCTGCGGGATTTCTTGGGAATAAGGTACTCAAGACCGGACATTTCAAACATCTCGCGAATCTTTACCGGATAGTCGTAGTGCTTTTTGATGGTCTCGTAAGCGTTGTCAGCTATTTTCTTACGAACATCGTCGTGAGAGATATAGAAGTTGGCTTTCTCTAGTGCTTCCTCGGCGGAAGTATAGAAAATAATATTTTCACCGTCTTTAAAATGGTCGTCAAAGTCCTTCTGATAATTGGTAAGAAGCGCGCCATGACAGCCCATAATATCGATGCACCTAAGCGGTATACCATTCTGAATTGAACGAAGCGTTGCATTCAGATTCAGTTTCGAAAGTCTGAATATCTTAGGCGCTTCGGTATAATAGTCCGCCGTTCCGCAGAATTTAACACCCTTAAGCGCAGGATTTTCTTTATATGAATAGAGTTTCACGTCGTAGTGAGACGCAAGAAGATTCAGCAAAAGAAGACGTTCCTTGTTGGTAACCTGTTTGTTTAACATAAGGCTGAGTCTTCCCGGGTTAGCCGCTTTTATATCGTCAGGTATCTCATCTCTGCGGTCCTTATCCCAGTTAATGAGCCTGTTAAAATCTTTATTGTCCAACCACTCACAGAATTTCAATGACACTATCTCCGGATAAAAACTGTGTCCGTATACATCCATCTGATTGTCTAAAAGTGCATTTATATAGCCCTTCTGATAGTCATTAAGGAAGCCCATCGCTTCCGGCAACGGGGTATCATAAAGAGACCCGATAAATGATATATCCGCGGAAAATTTATTAAAATCATCGCCTTCCGGAAGCACTTTGCCAATGGGAGATAATATGCCCTTTCCACTCCACCCTTTTTGTAATTCTCCACATCAGAGCTGTCAAAAGCAAACACGTGGGTAGTCGGGTATTTTAGGTACCAGTGAGTGCCCGTATAAGAAGGCGAATCATAGCACCATGCAATATAAGGTGTGTCATGGATATAGCACGCCTCCGCAACCGCCGGATTTACATTAAGGCTGTAGGCAAAATCAAAATCATGCTTGTCCATGTGGACATTTATCTGATCCACAAGTTCTTCCGAATAAGTCATAATGTCAAAGGGCATCTGAACTGTACGGCAGTCAAATCCAAAGTCTTCAAACGCTTTAATATTTGAGTCGTTGCCGATGGAATTCCAGACATATACCATCATGACAGGTCTGCCGATTTTGATTCCTATGCTCTCGGGTCTGAATGGTTTCTTTAAAAAAGTCTTTCTGGTTTTGGCATCATCCATGAAAGTCGTGGCATAGTATCTACGTTCTTTTTCATATCTGACAAAGGCGTCACGAATATCTTCTATGCCTTCTTTGTCCTTAAGAATGCGGATTACCAGGTCCGCGGCGCCTTCAAGATTCTTTTCATCGATATATGAATAAACCTTCGAAAGAATCTGCTCACGAGTTGCATTCCCGTATTCTTTAAAGAGTTCTTCATAATAGTTCTGATTAGGATTCGCGACTTCCATCTTGGCCGCTTCGATTGCTTCAAGCTTGTAATCGTCCTCATGAAAAGCCAGATATATGTTGAAAAGATAGGGAGCCAGATACTCTCCGTAACAGTTTTGTCTGACGGAATATCGTTCCGGAAGGACAGTGGTGCAGACCTTTAAAACCTTTGATACAAAATCAAAGGCTTCTTTTACAAGAGCGGTCTTAAAATACCCCGCCCAGGAAACAATAGCATAGGTATCCACCAGACGTTTGTTATAAAACTCATAAATATCGGGAAAATCACGTTTGATTACAGAAAGAATCATACGATAATCGTAACCGTAATGAATGGCACGATAGGATTCCTGAATACGATTGCCAAAGAAGATCTT